>OMST01000026.1 GCA_900313815.1 uncultured Eubacteriales bacterium | reverse complement strand
AGGAATAAAAATGAAATTAGATATCACTTTATTTGGTGCACTACCTTTTAGAAGAATTAGTAAAACTGCTAAAAGACAAAGAAGAACACATTTAAAGAAAACTGCTCCTACAGTTTGTACTTGTTCAAATTGTGGTGCTGTTGTTGCTCCTCATAGAGCATGCACTAAATGTGGATATTATAAGGGTAAAGAAGCAATTAAAGTTAATAAAGAAGAAACAAAATAAACTAACGAAAGTTAGTTTTTTTATTACTGAATTTGACTTATTGTATCATTTGTGATATAATATACAGCGTCGTTGAAAAAGGAATATTTAAGGGGGAAAAAATATGACAAACTTAAATGAATTAATAAGATTTATAAACGAAAATTTTAAAGAAAACAAAAAAGATAACATTGATATGTTTTATTATATCATCTCAAAATATGATGAAAAAGGTGATATGACAATTGATGAAGCTATCGAAATACTTGAAAAATGTCCTAAAGTAGTTGAAATTATTCGTAGTATAATAGGACAAGGTTTTAACTTGGGTAACTCATTGTTCCACGCATATAGTTTAATGTATTCCGAAGATCATAAAGAATTTGATGATAAATTAGAAGTTTTAGAAGAATATAGTGAAGAATTAGATACTATGCCAGTTTTTGAAATGGGTGGTTCTGAAAAAAATTATATTAAAAATTATAATAGTTATGACAAAGACGATGAAAGACATAATTATTTTGATGATAGTATTGTTGAGACAACAGCTGCATTAAATAGTTATTTTGGTAAAGATCCTGATTTAGTTCAAATGTATTTAAGTGATATTGGAAAAATTCCATTATTAACAGCAGAAGAAGAACAAAAAATAGCTAAACGAATTTATGAAGGGGACGAAGAAGCTAAACAAGAATTAATTAATTCTAATTTACGTTTAGTAGTATCTATTGCCAAAAGATATGTTGGGCGTGGATTATCTTTCCTTGATGTAATTCAAGAAGGAAATGCTGGATTAATGAAAGCAGCAGATAAATTTGACTATCGTAAAGGATATAAATTCTCTACATATGCTACCTGGTGGATTAGACAAAGTATTGTTCGTAGTATAGCTGATAATGGTAGAACTATAAGAGTACCTGTACATGCTGGGGAAGTAATTAATAAAATGAAAGTTTATGCTAGTAAGTTTCTTATGGAAAACTGTAGAGAAGTTACACCAGATGAATTACAAAAAAAATTCAACATATCAGATGAAGTATTCCCAATATATTACTTAGTATTAAAAAATGGAATGGTTACTTCTTTAGATATGCCTATTAATGTCGAAGACAATGATTCTACTCTAGGAGACTTTATTCCAGATACTAATAATAATATTGAAAAATATGTTAATGATGAGTTTGCAAGAGAATTTAGAGAAGATCTTGAAACTTGTGCTAGATTAACTCCAAGAGAATTAAAAGTAATTAAATTAAGATTTGGTATATATGATGAAGAATATAATCCTGATTGCAAAACATGTACTTTAGAAGAAGTAGGTAATATTTTCGGAGTAACCCGTGAAAGAATTAGACAAATAGAAGTAAAAGCATTTAGAAAATTACGTAGTCCATATTTTAGTAAATATGATTATCGTAACAATTATGTACCAACATTAACTAGAAGAAGATATTAATTATCTTCTTTTTTTATTTATTTTATGTTAAAATTAATGCTATGGAAAGAGAAAAAATAAGAAATTTTTGTATTATAGCTCATATAGACCATGGTAAGAGTACTCTAGCAGATAGAATACTCGATATTTGTGGTGCGGTTAGTGAAAGAGAAAGAAAAGATCAAATACTTGATTCAATGGACCTTGAACGTGAACGCGGAATAACTATTAAATTAAATGCAGTTGAATTAAAGTATAAAGGATATACATTACATTTAATAGATACTCCAGGGCATGTAGATTTTAGTTATGAAGTTAGTAGAAGTCTTGCCGCGTGTGAAGGTGCTATATTGGTAGTGGATGCTACTCAAGGAATTGAAGCACAAACACTAGCAAATTTGTATCTAGCACTTGATGCTAATTTAAAAATAATACCCGTTATAAATAAAATAGATTTACCCAATGCTAATCCTGAAAAGGTAAAAGATGAACTTGTAAATACTATTGGATTTAATAGAGATGAAATATTATGTTGTTCTGGTAAAACGGGTGAAGGGGTAAGTGATTTATTAGATGCTGTTATAGACAGAATAGAGCCTCCTAAGAGTGATTCTAATAAGTTAAGGGCATTAATCTTTGATAGTTATTTTGACCCTTATAAAGGTGTTGTTATTCTTGTTAGAGTAATGGATGGAAAAGTAAAAGTTGGAGATAAAATTAAATTTATAAATTCTAATGCTACATATGAAGTATTGGAACTTGGAAAACATACTCCTCATGAAATAAAAAAAGACACTTTATTTGCTGGAGAAGTAGGGTTTTTAAGTGCATCCATTAAAAGTATTACAGAAGTAAGTGTGGGAGACACTATATGTTTAAGTGATGATATCGTTCCAGCATTACCTGGATATAAGCCTATGAAACCAATGGTTTATTCTGGAATATATCCAATAGATAGTTCTAAATATAATAATTTAAAAGAAGCTTTATTAAAATTAAAATTATCTGATGCATCATTAGTTTTTGAACCAGAAACTTCTGTTGCATTAGGTTTTGGATTTAGATGTGGTTTCTTAGGATTATTACACATGGAAATAATAGAAGAAAGAATAGAAAGAGAATTTGGTATAGATATAATTGCAACAAGTCCATCTGTTATATATGAAGTATTACTTAATGATGGTAATAGTATTAATATTGATTCTCCATCTAAAATGCCAGATCCAACAAAAATATCTAAAATATTAGAGCCTTATGTTAATTGTAATATATACGTACCAAGCCAATTTGTTGGTTCTATAATGGAACTATGTCAAGATAAAAGAGGTATATATAAAAATATGTCTTATTTAGATGAAACAAGAGTAAATATATTATATGAATTACCTTTATCTGAAATAGTATATGATTTCTTTGATAAATTAAAAAGTTTTACAAAAGGATATGCATCTTTTGATTATGATTTTATAGGTAATAAAGAAAGTAAACTTGTTAAAATGGATATATTATTAAATGGAGAAGTAATTGATGCATTAAGTGTTATAGTTCATAAAGATTTTGCATATAATAGAGGCAAAATAATATGTCAGAATTTAAAGAAAATAATTCCTAAACAAATGTTTCAAGTACCAATACAAGCTGTTATAGGATCTAAAGTAATTGCTCGTGAAGATATATCAGCTCTTAAAAAGAATGTACTTGCTAAATGTTATGGAGGAGATGTATCTCGTAAACGTAAACTTCTTGAAAAACAAAAAGAAGGAAAGAAAAGAATGAAACAAGTAGGTAGCGTATCAATTCCTCAAGAAGCGTTTTTAAGTATATTAAGTACTGATAGCGAAGAATAATTATTTAAAGAAGGTAAGAGTGTCATTATATGTATGATTTATTTCATCTTTGATATGTTTACTTTCTTTTATTTTATCTATATTTTCTATATTCTTTTTAAAAAAACTTTTTTCATGTGCCATATAAGGTTTTATTTGCTTATAAACCGGTATTGTTTTTTTAATTATACCTAGTGTTTTATTAGTATTTGATACTACATTTGATAAGTTTATTTTTTTTAAAATATTAAGAAAATTCAAATTCATGATTATCACCTAATTTATTATATTAATTATTAAAATAAAAGTGAAAAAAATCTTTTTATTTTTATTTTATTATGATATAATTTTAATGTATAGAATAAGGGGAAAGGCTTTATGGCAGAAAAAACAGCTGATTTAAAACTTAATAAGCAGGCTAAAAACCAGGTACAAAGTGATGCTAAAGAAGTTAAAGATAGTGTAACTCCAGCAGCACAAGTATCTAATGATAAGCCTAAAGTAGAAGAAAAAGCTCAAGCTGTTACTTCAAATGAGCAAAAAGCACCTAAGGTTGTTGCTAAAAAGAAAAAAGAAGTAAAGCATGGCATATTATTTAAATTAGTAGATGGAATAATGTCTTTAATTATTTCTTTTTTGACGTATTTGTGGTTCGGTATATATAACTTATTCTTGTTACTTTGGAAAATAGCACTTAGACATGTATTTAATGAATTACGTATATTATTTTATTCTTCATATTTAGGAGCACTATTCTTATTAGAAAGTTTATTTGTTACTTTACCTATGTTGGTAGTAAATGCTATAGGTAAATATACATATAAATTATATTCTAAGATTAAACTTTATTTTGAAAAACAAAAACAAATTAAAGAAGCTCAATCTGATGATAATAGAACATTTATGCAAAAATTAAATGATTATATTGTTGAAAAATATGAAAATATTCCTTTTGTAAAATCAGCTCGTGAAAAGAAAGAAGCTAGTTTAATGGTTCTTACCATAGATCCTAACAGTGATGATGTAGTTAAATCAGAAAGAAAACAAACTTATAAATATATAGCTAGAAATAAAGAAGGAAAACTAGAAACTGGATATTTTGCTGCTCATTCAAAAATGGATGTTTATGCATATTTAACTGATAAATCAATGACAGTATATGAAATTACTACTAGTTGGGCTATTAATTTCTTCCATGCTGAAGCATCTTCTATTAAGAGAAAGATGAAACATAAAGATTTAATCTTCTGGTTAGCTCAATTATCTACATATATTAAAGCAGGTATTCCTCTTGCTGATGCAGTTAAAGTACTTGCTCGTCAAGATAAAAGAAGAAAATATAGATCAGTATATGATGCGATTATATATGAATTAACAATGGGAGAAAGTTTTAGTGAAGCTTTAAAAAAACAAGGCAATGTTTTTCCACCACTACTTATAAATATGATTAAATCAGCTGAAATGATTGGTAATATTGAAGATACTCTAGATGAAATGAGTGATTATTATCAAGAAATCGAAGATACTAAGAAAGCTATCATAAGTGCATTAACTTATCCATCAATTATCTTAGTATTTGCACTTGGTGTAGTAGGGTTTATGTTAGTATATATAGTTCCTAAATTTGTAGAAGTTTATGAGAGTATGAATGCTCAATTAAACCCAATTACTGAAATAACTTTAAATATTTCTGCATTTATTCAAACTCATTATATGAATGTAATTAGTTGGGTATTAGCAATAGTTCTTGGATATATTCTTCTATATAGTAAAGTTAAATTGTTTAAGACTATGATGCAAAAGTTCTTCATGAAATTACCTGTTGTAGGAAATATAATCATATATAAAGAAATGTCATTATTTGCAAGAACATTTGCAACATTAAATAAAAATAATGTTCTTTTAACAGACAGTATCGATATTTTAGGAAAAATTACTAATAATGAAATATATAAAGCAATAATGTTTAAAACAATAAATAACTTACTTAAAGGTGAAAAAATGAGTGAATCATTTAAAGATCACTGGGCTGTTCCTGAAGTTGCTTATTATATGATTGTTACTGGTGAATCTACTGGTGAATTATCTACTATGCTTGATAAAGTAGGAGATTATTATCAAAAATTACAAAGGAATACAGTTAATCAAATTAAAACATTTATTGAACCAGTTATGATTGTATTCTTAGCTGTAGTAGTTGGATTTATATTAGTAGCTATAGTAGTTCCAATGTTCGGTATTTATCAAACAATTCAATAGGGGGAATACAAAATGTTATATATATTGTTGTTTATATTTGGATCTGTGATAGGTAGTTTTCTAGGATGTATGGGATATAGAATTCCTAATAAAATTAAAACTACCTATCCTCCAAGTTTTTGTTCTGAGTGCCATAAAAAATTAAAATGGTATATGAATATTCCAATATTCTCATATATATTTCTTAAAGGGAAATGCCATTATTGTAAGAAACCAATAGGATTTATTTATTTCTTTACTGAATTATTATGCGCTATATTATTTGTACTTAATTATTATTTATATGGATTTACAGTAAATTTCTTTATATCAACTATAATATCTTGTGTATTGGTTGTAACAATAGTAAGTGACTTTTTATATTACTATATATCTGATAGGGTACTAGTTATATCTACTATATTACTAATAGTTGTTTTATATATTTTTACTGGATCCAATAATGTATTAAAATCAATATTAAATGGTGCTTTAATGTTCGGAATAATGTATGCTATTAAGATGTTAGGCAATTATATATTTAAAAGAGAATCATTGGGTGATGGTGATATTAAATTAATGGGAGTAGTTGCATTAGCTATTGGTATATTACCTAGTTTTATAGCTTTATTTCTTGCTTCTGTTATAGGGCTTCTATATTCTTTATTAATTAGAAATATTAATAAAGAAGGAATTATTCCTTTTGGCCCTTTTCTTATAATTGGTGCATTATTAAGTATCTATTTTTCAGAATTTTTTGATACTTTTATACATATGATTATATTTAAATAATTTATTAAGAATAAAAAGGTGAAATTATGGAGAAATCAAAAATTTATGTTATATTTGGCGTATTATCACTAGTTATATCTTTAGTAGCTGTTTCTTTAGCATATGCTGGTTTCTCTAGTACTTTAAATATTGATGGAGGAGTTACATCTGATTCTAAATGGGATATTCATTTTATAAATCTTAAATTAAATGAAAATAATGGTGTTATTATACAAGAAAATCCATCTATTAAATATTTAACTACAGTAATTAATGGTTCTAATTTAACTTTTGAAAGCCCTAATTCATCTATAAGTTATACTTTTGAGGTAGAAAATAAAGGTAATTTAGATGCATCTTTTAATGGATTATATATAGGTAATAAATCATGTGATGATTTGGAAGAATGCGATAATATTGATATTAAATTATATGATATAGCCTCTGACATGGAATTAATAGAAGCAGATAATAGTAAAATATTATCTGAAGTTGGTAAGAAAAGTTATAGATTAGTTATATCTTATAATGGAGAAAAATCAAATATAACACTAAATGATTTATCAATAGTATTTAATTTTATTCAAGAAAGTTAATAATAGAGGTGAAATAATGGATAAATCAAGAAATTTTATTTTATTTGGATTCTTAGCATTAATAGTTTCTTTAGTAGCAGCTTCCTTAGCATATGTATCATATAAACATTCTATAGAAGTAGAAGAAAGTTCTTTAAATGATGTTAAATGGGATGTTCATTTTACTAATTTAGAATGTTCTGATAAGACAGATAATGTAGTTGAAAATATTGCCCCTACTATTAATGATGGAACTATTATTAATGATTATTCTATAACATTTACTGATATTAATGATTATATAGAGTATACATTTGATGTGGTTAATAATGGTACATTTAATGCTAAACTAGTTGATATTAAATTAAATAATCCTAAATGCTCTTCTATGACTAATTGTGATGTTTCTTATGAATTATATGAAGATGATATTAAACTAGAAAATGAAATAGAAAGTATTATTGAAGCAAGAACTGGAAAAAAAACCTATAAATTAGTATTAAAAAATAATAATAAAGATTTAGTTGAAGTAAATAATTTAGGAGTTTCATTAACTTATATTCAAGATGGAAATTATGTTACTAAAAATAACTAAAATATTAGATTTCTATTAAAAGAATGTCTTGTTACATTCTTTTAATTTTGATATAATTAATTAGTAATCAAAATAGATGGTGATTAAGATGTATATTAAAGAAATTAAATTACAAGGTTTTAAAAGTTTTGCTGATAAAATTTCTATTGAATTAGATCAATCATTTACTGGTATAGTAGGGCCTAATGGTAGTGGTAAAAGTAATATTGTTGATGCGATTAAATGGGTTTTAGGTGAGCAAAGTATTAAATCATTGCGTGGGTCTAATAACATGACTGACGTTATTTTTAGTGGATCTGATTCTCGAGGAGAAGCTAATTATGCATCTGTAGCTATTTTATTTGATAATTCTGATAAAACACTACATACTGATTTTAGTGAAGTATCTATTAAAAGAGTAGTGTATAGAACTGGAGAAAATGAATATTATATAAATAATGATAAATGTAGATTAAAAGATATTACTAATTTATTTATTGATTCGAAATCAAGTAAAGAATCTTTTAATATAATTCCTCAAAATAAAATTGATCAAATATTAAGTGAAAAGCCTGAAGAAAGAAGAGTTATATTTGAAGATGCTGCTGGAGTATTAAAATATAAGAAAAGAAAAGAAGAGAGTTTAAATAAATTAGCTCATACTCATGAAAATATAGATCGCATAGATTTAATTATTAAAGAAAATACTGAAAATATTGAACCTCTAGAGCAAGAAGCAAAAAAAGCTAGAGAATATAAGGAAGCTATTAGTGAACTAGAAAAAGTAGAAATTGCTTTAATAGCAAAAGATATTACAGAATATAGTATAAAATTAGAAAATAATAAAAGTAAAAAGGAAAGATTAGAAGGAGAAATATTAAAAATTAATACTACTTCTTCTACTGATAATACTGAAGTAGAAAAATTAAAACTTAAAATATTAACTAATGATGATCAAATAAAAAAGATAAGTTCTGAAATATTTAAAATTAACGAAAGTTTACTTGAATTAAGTAATAAAAAAACATTAATGACTGAAAGAAATAAATATGATAAGACATCAGAAAGTGTTAAAAACAATTTAATAGCTCTTAAAGATAAAGAGGGTAACTTAAATAATGATATTGTAACTACTAAATTAGATATAGAAAATTTTAGTAACCAAGCTAATCAATTACAAAATGAATTAGAAAAATTAAATAATGAATATAGATCTTTATCTAGTGAAAATGAAAAAAACAATTATAATTTAAGCGCTGAAAGAAAAAAAATATTTGATATAAATAATAAAATAGAAGTATTAGAATCTAATATTTCCAATATGAGTAAAGTGCCTTATAGTGTTAGAAGTATACTAGAAAGTCCTACTTTAAGAGGAATTCATAATATATTAGGCAATTTAATTGAAACATCTAGTGAATATGCTAATATGTTAGATGTTGCTTTAGGAGCTTCCTATTGTAATATTGTAGTTGATGATGAATCATGTGCTAAAGAAGCTATTGAATATTTAAAAAGTCATAATAAAGGTAGAGCAACATTCTTTCCTTTAAATGTTATTAAACCCAAAAGTATAGAGCCAGATATTTTAAAAGATATTTCTAATATAATTGGTTATGTAGGTATTGCTAGCGATTTAGTAACTTATAATCAAAAATATTATAATATAGTAATGAATCAATTAGGTAATATAATTGTTACTGATTCTATTAATTCTGCTATTGCTATTAGTAAGAAAATAAACCATAGATATAGAGTTATTTCTATAGGTGGTGAAATAATACATGTTGGTGGAATAATCACTGGAGGTAGCTTAAAAACATCTAATACATATATAAATGATAAGTATGAATTAGATAAATTAAAACTATCTATAGATTCTATTAATGAAAATATTAAATTATTTGAAAATAAGTCAATAGAATTTGATAAAGATATTAATCTATTAAAAGACAAAATATATAATATTAATGTTTCTATTGTTCAAAATAAAGAACAACTTCATAGTAGCGAAAAATTATTAAATGATTTAACTAATGAATTAAATTTAGTTATTAATGAAATAAATAATTTATCTTCAAAATCACTTGATGATGAATTAAACAAAGTAATTGAAGACTATTATAATCATGAACAAAAGAAATTAGAATTAGAACATAGTTTAGAAATCTATAATAAAGAAAAATTAGATTTAAATAATGAGCTTAATAATTTAGAATCATCTATTAGAAAGATGAATAGTGAATATAATTCTAAGAATAATGAAATTAATAGTTTAGAAATAGAAATAACTAAATTAAATATTGGATTAGATAATCTATTAAATAGATTATCTGAAGATTATAGTTTGGGATATGAAAAAGCCAAAAATGATTATGTTTTAGAAATAGATGAAGATTTAGCTCGTGAAAAAGTTTCTACTTTAAGACGCAAGATTAGGTCTTTAGGAGATGTTAATCTTGGCTCAATAGAAGAATATGAAAGAATATCTACAAGAGTTAATTTCTTAAATAAACAAAAAGAGGATTTACAAAAGAGTGAACAAGATTTATTAAACATTATTGATGATATGGATAATGTTATGAAAGATAAGTTTGAAGAATCATTTAATAATATTAATGTTGAATTTGGAAAAGTATTTAAAGAATTGTTTAAAGGTGGTAAAGCTTATTTAGAATTAACTGATCCTGATAATTTATTAGAAACTGGTATAGATATAGTTGCTATTCCTCCTGGAAAGAATGAAAAACCTTTAAGTTTATTATCTGGTGGAGAAAGAACTATGACTGCGATTAGTTTATTATTCTCAATAATGAATTTAGAAAATGTTCCATTTGTAATACTTGATGAAGTAGAAAGTGCTTTAGACGAGAATAATGCTACTACATTTGGACAATACTTATCTAATTATAAGAATAAAACTCAATTATTAGTTATTACACATAAAAAGAAAACTATGGAATTTTTAGATAAATTATATGGCATAACAATGCAAGAGAGTGGAGTATCTAAAATAGTAAGTGTAAAATTAGATAATTAAAAGAACCATTATTAATGGTTCTTTTTTATATTTTATTTATTTCTATTTTAACTATTTTTTCTTTAGAATTGAATTCTTGTATTAAACTTCCATCAGCATCTAATGATACTTTATAATTTCCAAATGATTTTGAAGTACTTAATAATGGGTAACTGATTTCAAATTCATCTTTTATAACAGTATCTAAATCTAAGTTATTTATAACAGTTAATATTGACTTATACAAATCACTATTATAAGTACCATTTTGGATATATATTACATATTTATCTCCATCATCTTGAACAAACAATACAGTATTTCCTTTAGTATAAGTATATATACTATTATCTAAGAATGTATTCCTCATTCCACTTATATCATTATCTACTAAATAATCTTTTGTTAAATCTTCAATATCTACATAATTAATAGGGGATTTATCTACATTTATTAATACTTCTATAGATGAATTATCCATTATTAATTGAACTCCATCTTTAACATCTGTTCTATAAAAGTCATCTAATTTAAAGTCGTTATATACATCACCCTCGCTAAATCCAGATACGATAGATGCAGCATCAATCATAGAAGTTATAATTACATTAGCAGCAGTTTCATCTGCTTGATTAAATTTAGATTTAATAATATGTTCTCCATCCATATTAACATAGTCAAATTTATAACTATTTTTATTTTTAACAGTATTGTATGTTACAATTATGTGATCATCTTCTAAGTCGGCATTAATTCTTATATCTGCATTTCTATAAGTTTTTAATTTATCTAAATTATTAAATGCATCTACGATTGGATATAACTTTTCACGAATCATTCCTGTTTTACCATATCCTTCATAATATAAAACCAATCCATATAATGATGAGGATAACATTAAAATCATAACAATACCCCATACAAAGAATCTTATTCTGTTTCCCTTTTTCATATTTAATCTTCTCCTATGATAATTATATAAAATTATAAATAAAAAGTAAACAATATTAATTATTGTTTACTTTATATAGCTCTCATATTTTCTTGATTTTTAAAAGGGTTCTTTTTATCTATTTTATCAGTAAATAATATTCCATTTAAATGATCTATTTCATGTTGAAAAGCAACAGCTATTTCTTCTCTAACTCTTTTAGTTTGTTTATTACCAAATTCATCATAATATTCAACTGTTATTCTTGCATATCTTGGAACTATGCCTTCAACATATCTAGTAACACTTAAACATCCTTCTCCTTCTTCAACGTATATTTCTTCTTCTGAATGAGATAGTATTTTAGGATTTATAACTTTATATTCCTCAAAAGTTCCATCTTCTTTTTTATATGAAATTACAAAAAATCTTTTTTTAATTCCTAGTTGTATAGCTGCTAAACCCATACCAGCTCTAATATTATTTTTTTCTGCATATTCTTCATCTTGACTTAATCTTAAATACATTATCATATCGTTTATTTTTAATATATCTTCTTCACTTAGAGGAAATATAACATCTTTACTAACTTCTCTTAATGTTTTAGCATCTTTTTCAGTTAATATATCACATTCTTTAATCATTCTATTCCTCCTTCGGTCATATTTTATCAAAAAAAGTATATTATTTCAAATATTATTGAAAAAAAGAACCAATAATTATATAATTAATATGAAATAGGAGAGTATGATGAATAAATATAATTTAAGAATATTAGTATGTAGTATATTATGTGTTCTGGTTATATCTTTTATGATATTATCTACTTTTGCATATTTAAATAATAAAAAAGAAGCTCCTAGTAATAATGAATTAAATGACAATATAAGTGTTACATATAAAGGAAGTAGTAATATAACTTTAGTTAATGCTAAAAGTGAAGATACTTTAACTAAAACATGGAATATTAAAAACTTAACCAATAATACTATATATCTAAATATATCTCTTAAAAACTTAGTTAATAATTTTAATGATAACAGTATTATATATTCTCTTTATAGTGAAAATAAAGTAGATATAAAAGATGCTAATATAATAAATGATAATCCTGTAATAGCATCTAATATTAAGCTTGATTCCCTAGAAGATATTTCTTTTGAGTTGATATTACATGTACTAGATAATGTTCAATATAATAATACTTTTTCATCTTCTATTGATGTAAATGTTATTTCAGTTGGTGATAATATTAATAAAGATACTTTAATAGATAAAATACTTAAAGATAACGTATTAATAAATGATAATAATTCTACTGATAGTGGACTTTATTGGTCTAATAATTCTAATGATGGAATTAGAATATATTATTTTAAAGGAAATAATACATTAAATAATAACGTAAAAATGGGTGATATGTGTTTTAGAATTATTAGAAGCACTGAAGATAATGGTATTAAATTAATATATAATGGTAATTTTACAAACGGTGAATGTAATAATAGTGAAAATACTATTGGTAATAGTCCATATAATACTAATTATAATTATAATGCTTATGTAGGATATATGTATGGCAGTCCTAATAGTAATACATATGAAAATGAACATAAGAATACAAATTCTAGTACGATAAAAAATTTTGTAAATAATTTTTATGGAGCAAATCTTTCAGATTATTCTTCACTAATACAAGATTCATATTATTGTAATAACAGAAAAGTTGCAGATTTTACTTATAAAAGTGTAAAATATAGTTCTGTTGGTTATAGAAACTATAATTCTGGGTATGAATCCATGAGTAATTTATTACTTGGAAATCCTAGCTTTAAATGTTTACTTGAAAATGATAGATTAAATAGCAAAGATACATCTTATCCTATAGGTATGCTTACAGTAGATGAAGCTTTGTTTGCGGGATTAGATAATAAAAATGATAATCAAGATAATTATTTATATACTAATGGTTCTTATTGGACAATGACACCTGCATATTATGATGGTATTAATGCATATAATTTTATGATAGATAATGGTAAAATTATTGAGAAACCTGTTAATAATGAAGCAGGGGTAAGACCAGTAATTACAATTAAAAAAGATGCTATTGTTATATCTGGTGTTGGTAGTATTAATGATCCATATATTTTGGATTAGGAGGTAATGATGTTTACAATTATAGATGCTTTAATCGTAATAGCTTTAATTCTTGGAATTATGGCAGGTATGAGACGTGGTGTTATTAAAGAAATAGTATTATTAGTCGGCTTAATTATTGCTTTAGTAGTATCTTTTGCTTTAAGAACGCCAATCGCAACATTTATGTATAAAACATTACCATTTTTTTCATTTAATGGTGATTATAGTGGCGTAACAATATTAAATATATTATTATATGAAGCAATTGCTTTCTTTATTATATTTTCTATTATTTATTTAGTACTACGAATATTATTAAAAATAACTGGCATTATAGAAGCAATATTAAAAGCTACTATTATATTGGGATTTGTATCTAAAATTGGTGGGGCTATACTAGGATTTATTGAAACATATGTTATAGTATTTATTATACTATTTGTTATGAGTCAACCATTTATAAATATACCTGTGGTAAATGATTCAATAGTTGTTCAAAAAATATTAGATTCTACTCCAATAATGAGTGATTCTATTAAAGATACTAGACAGGCAGTAGCGGAAGTATATGAATTAACTGAAAAATATAGGGCAGATAAAAAGAAATTTAATGAAGAAACTATTAAATTATTCTTAAAATATAATATTATTACACCTGAAAATGTTGAAATATTAAGACAGAAAGGAAAGATAGATTAATGATTCATTTAGATAAAGAAGATTTTAATGATTTAATAAAAGAAGGATTTCATTTGGTAGACTTTTATGCTGAATGGTGTGGTCCGTGTAGAATGCTTGCCCCTATACTTGAGGAAATTAAAGATATAGATATTATTAAAGTAGATGTAGATAAGCATCCTTCTTTAGCACAAAAATATGGTGTTATGAGTATACCTACTTTAATATTTTTTAAAGATGGTGAAATAGTTTCACAAACATTAGGATTTCATACTAAAGAAGAATTAGATGAAATGATTAAAGAATTACAAAAATAGATTCATATCTATTTTTTAATTGACTATATTTATTTATCATAATATAATATTTCTATATTTGGGGGTATTTATATGCTATTAAAAATATATTTAGGTATTTCTGTTATTTCTTTATTACCGAAAGCAATTATTATGACTTTAAATGATATAAATCTTAAAAAAGATGGACTTGTTTTAAAAAATAATAAAGATAACAATAATAATATAGTAACTGATGGTATAGCGGTTGTCTTATCATCTTTAATACCTGTAATTAATATATTATCAGCATTTAAATCTTGGGTTGATTTATTCAGATATAAATATCAGTATTTAAAATATAAGAATGAATTACTTTTATATGATAGAGTAAGATATGAAGATAGAGAATTAACTGAAAAGGATGTTTACAATGAATTTCAAAAAACTCAAGAAGCTTTGTTAAGTGACTTAGATATTAGTAGATTATCAAATCAAGAAGAAGTTAAAACATTAGTTCAAATAAATAATTTGATATTTTTTCTACAAGAAAACGATGTAGAAATTCCAGAAGATTTAACTGCTCTTCCTGATGATGAAATTTTAGAAGTATTGCAAGAAATGGCTTCAAGAGTTAAAGGAAAAGATGAAATGATTGAGGAAGAAGATATAGATATAAAAGAATCTACTGAAGAAGTAGAAGAATCCAAAAATGAAATAAAATTAACTTATAAGAAATGATAAAGAGTTTAAAAAACTCTTTTTATATGATATAATCTAAACGAAAAAGAGGTGAATCGCTAGGCTGTTTTCCTAGTGGATGATATGGATTATAAGAATATTGAAACATATAATTATGAATTAGATGAATCGTTAATTGCACAAACTCCATTAAAAGATAGAGATCATTCCAAATTATTAGTGGTTGATAAGAACAATGGAAAAATGATAGATGAGAAATTCTATAATATAATTAATTACTTAAATAAAGGTGATATATTAGTATTAAACAACACTAAAGTTATGCCTTCAAGAATATATGGATATAAAGAAGATACTAATGCTAAAATTGAAGTATTACTATTAAAAGATTTAGGAAATGATATTTGGGAATGCTTAGTTAGACCTCAAAAGAGGGTACATATAGGTACTATCATTAAATTTAATGATAGTTTTAGATGTGAAGCAATCGAAATATTAGATAATGGCATTACTCATATTAAATTAATATATGAAGGTGTATTGTTAGAGCATTTAGATAAAATAGGAGCTATGCCACTTCCTCCATATATACATGAAAAATTAGATGATAAAGATAGATATAATACTGTTTATGCTTTAAAATATGGTAGTGCAGCAGCTCCAACAGCAGGACTTCATTGGACAAAAGAATTATTGGATAAAGTCAAAGAAAAAGGTATAGAAGTTTTATATGTTACATTAAATGTAGGTTTGGGAACTTTTAGACCAGTATCAGAAAATGATATTACCAAACATGATATGCATAAAGAATTATATGAAATATCTGAAGAAGTAGCTAATAAGTTAAATGATGCTAAAAAAAATAATAATAGAATTATATGCGTTGGTACAACATCATTAAGATCATTAGAAGCTAATATACAAAAATATGGAGAATTTAAAAGTACTATCGAAGAAACTGGTATATTTATATATCCTCCATATACATTTAAAAGCGCAGATGCTTTAATTACTAATTTTC
The DNA here is from genome assembly GCA_900313815.1 of uncultured Eubacteriales bacterium. Lineage (GTDB taxonomy): Bacteria > Bacillota_I > Bacilli_A > RF39 > UBA660 > CAG-1000. Next base: position 14,023 of record OMST01000026.1, on the reverse strand, counting down.
ATTTACCAAAAAGTACTCTTGTTATGTTAGTAAGTGCATTTAGTGATATTGATATTATTAAAAAAGCTTATAAGCATGCTCAAGAAGAAAAATATAAATTCTTTTCTTTTGGAGATGCTATGTTCTTAACAGATTTAAAGGAGGAAAAATAATGGATTTAAAATTTAAATTATTAAAAACTGATTCTTGTGGAGCTAGATTAGGAGAATTTCATACTAAATATGGAACTCATAAAACTCCAATGTTTATGCCAGTTGGAACTCAAGCAACTGTTAAAACGTTAAGTCCTGAAGAATTAAAAGACGCCGGTGCTGACATAATATTATCAAATACATATCATTTATGGTTACGACCTGGAGAAGATGTTGTAGATAATGCAGGAGGTCTTCATGAATTTATGAATTATAAAACAGGTCCTATACTTACTGATTGTGGAGGTTTTCAAGTGTTTTCTCTTGCTAAACCCAAAGATATATCTGAAGAAGGAGTAAAGTTTAAAAGTCATTTAGATGGATCTAATTTATTTTTAACTCCTGAAAAAAGCATTGATATTCAAAATAAATTACATTCAGATATTATTATGAGTTTAGATGAATGTCCTCCTTATCCAGTAACACATGAATATATGAAAAATAGTGTCGAAAGAACACTTAGGTGGATGCAAAGAAGTAAAGATGCACATAAAGACAGAGAACATCAAGCAATATTTGGAATTGTCCAAGGTGGAGAATTTGAAGATTTAAGACGTTATTCTGCAGAAGAAACTGTTAAAATGGATTTTGATGGATATAGTGTTGGCGGGGTTTCAGTAGGTGAAGACCCAGATACAAAATTAAAAATGATTGAATATGCGACTCCATATTTACCAAAAGATAAAATTAGATATCTTATGGGAGTAGGAGAACCATTAGATTTAATTGATGGGGTTATTAGAGGAATTGATATATTCGATTGTGTACTTCCAACCAGATTAGCAAGACATGGAAATGCTTTAACTAGATGTGGTAGAACCAATTTAAGAAATGCAAAATATATAAAAGACTTATCTCCTATTGAAGATGATTGTGATTGTTATACATGTAAAAACTTTACAAAATCATATATAAGACATTTAATAGTTTCTGATGAATCTTTTGGGCAAAGATTAATATCTATTCATAATATAAGATTTTTAACTAAATTAATGGAAGATATTAGATTACATATTGAAAAAGATGATTTATTAGAATTTAGAGAAGAGTTTGTAAAAAAATATTTTAATAAATAATTTGATTAGTATTGCAATTTGTGATATTATTTTTATGATAGGGAGTATTAAATATGGGAAAAATTAAAGAATTTATTTTAATCATATTAGTTATTTGTGTAATATCTCTTATGGGTATTGTATCTTATAGACACTTTTATAAATCAAATAATAAAATTATATTATCTGATGATAAAATAAGTAGTTTTATAAATGAAGTAAATACTTTATATACTAGTGCTAGAGAATATGTACATAATTTTTCAATAGATAATTATAAAATATTTTCTAATGAAGAAGAACCTATCCCAAATGTTAATTCTGAGTTAACATATTGTGTAAGATTTAATTCTAATCAAGAACCAGAACAAATTAATGTTGCAGAGGGCAATTATCATTTATCTGTCAATAATTTAACTACTGATTATATTTTTAAAGATACAGATGTATTTGCATCTACAAATAATTATTCTAAAAATGATTGTATTCCAGAAGATGTTATAACATTTAATAAAGATAATTTTAAAAGAATTATAAGTACATTGTATAGTACTGCTCAACAACAATATTTATTAAATGGTGGACGTGCAATTAAATTTGGTAGTGATGATACATGTAATTATAAAATAGAGGCACCGGAGGCAAGCTCAGTTGACTATTACATTGAGCTTAACAATCTAGGAAATCCAGTTGTCTTTGAAACAACTGATGGTACTTATAATTATAAAGGTAATAATCTAAAGGGTGTAGATGAAGTTAATATTGATTATGAATTAGATTCATTTGAAATCAGTAAATGCAATTAAAAGAATAATTATTTATTCTTTTTTTGTATACCAATAATTCCTCCAGTGACAGAAGTTGCTATTAAAGATAAATAATAAACTAATTTTGAGAAACTAATTTTATCAAATATAAGAGTAATTATCATAAAAGCAATAATTAATACTAATGATATTAGAAAACCATTTAAATAGCCTCTATTTTGTTCTAAAATTGATATTTTAATACCAAGTATAAAAAATAATATTAAAATAAATATATAACATATTATACTAAGTATATTATATGGTATTAATTGATAATAATTAATAATGGAAAATATTAATAAAAAAATAAATAATATTATAAAGAAAAATATATAACATTTTATATAATTAAATAATTTATTCATTAAATCACCTAATTAATTATATTTTTGTTTAAAAATAATATGAATTATACATAATAATATTAGGTGATTATATGGATTTAATACTAGTAATTATTAGAACAATTTTCTTTTATTTATTTGTCCTTATTATATTTAGAATAATGGGTAAAAGAGAAGTTGGTAAATTATCAATACAAGATTTAGTAGTGAGCCTTTTAATAGCTGAATTAGTTGCTATTAGCATAGAAAATTATAAAGATTCAATTCTATTAACTATAATTCCTATATTAATTCTATTATTTTTTGAATTAACTGCAGGATATTTATCGTTAAAATTTAATAAATTTAGAAATATATTAGATGGTAGACCTTCATTAATTATTAATAGAGGGATAATTAATTATAAGGAAATGATTAAACAAAGATATAATTTAGATGATCTATTGTTAGAATTAAGAAGTAATGGTATTAAAAACTTAAAAGATGTTGAATACGCCGTACTTGAAAACAATGGAAAACTAAATATATTTAAATATAATTTTTTAAATGCTGAAAGTGCTAATCCATTTCCTTTAATACTTGATGGTATTATTCAAAAAGATACTTTAAATTATTTAGAAAAAGATGAAAAATGGTTAAATAAGTATTTAAGAGATAACAATTTAAAGAAAGATGAAATATTTTATTCATTTTATAAAAATAATAAAATATATGTTATCAAAAGAAATGAACTAATTAGATAAAGTGTTTTTAATTTCTTTATAATATAAATATGATGATAATAATAAGTTAATAATAATTGAAATAACTAAACTATACATACCAAATTTAAATAATGAAAATATAATTATAGATATTATTCTAATTAAAGAAGTAATAATAGTGCATTTCATAGCTTCTTTGCTTTTACCTAAAGTTTGTAAAGCATTTATTAAAGGATATTCTATATAAAATAATATTGTAAAAGGGCTTAATAATCTTATATAATCTATTCCTTCGTTAGTATTATATAAAAGATTTAAAAAGAAATTAGGAAATAAAGTAATTATTATAGTAGATATTCCTCCAATTGAACAAGATAACAATAGAATTTGCTTAATTCTTTTAAAACACATTTTATTATCATGTAAACTATAGTATTTTGAGAGTTCTGGTACTAAAGATGTAGCCATGTTTTGAGTAAAGAATTGTGGCATTAATAATAAAGATAATGCATATGCATTAATTACCCCATATTCATAAACAATATATTCTTTAGTATATCCTACATACAGCAATATATTTGTTAAAATAATAGGCTCTAAAAAATAAGATATAGATCCTATTATTTTACTTGTAGTAGCGGGTATACTTATATTTAAAACATTTCTAATATCTTTAAAACTAAATTTAAAATTATTAAAATTTAAACTATTTTTAGGAAAGAATAATATCATAATTATTTGAGAAATTACTTCACATATAGCATTAACTATTATAATAAAACATATGGTATGAGTAATACCTATATTAATAAATTTATCTATAAATAATATAATTAGTATTAATCTTGAAACTTGTTCGAAAAAATTAGAAAGCATATATGGAAACATATTTTGTTTACCCCAAAAATATCCTTTAATAATTGATGATACACTTATAAAGGGTACTGTTATAGATAAACATATTATAGGAATTATAAGTTCTTTATTTTTGAGAAGATTAGCAGCTAAAAAAGGGGAAATAATAATAGTAATTATTATTATGATAATTCCACATATTATAGATAATGGTATTAAAGATAATAATAAGTTTTTTGAATTGCTACTTTTATCAGATATTACTTTTGATATAGCAGTTGGTAAAGAAAAAGTTGCTATTACAGTTAATAAAGATGAAGTAGGGGATAATAAACTAAATAGTCCCATTCCTTCAGTTTTTAAATATCTAGTTATAATTATTTTTAATATGAATCCTACTAGCTTACCTAGTATTCCACCAAATAATAATACTAAAGTTGACTTTAAAAATAAATTATTTTTAATCTTATTTAACATAATAAATTATATGATATTATTTAATTAAATATTTAAATATGTTATAATGTATATATAAACAATTTAATTACCTTATAAAGAGTGATTTAGAGACTGGCTCGTAGATCACACCAACCTATTAGATTAGGTGGTAAACCCAGATGGATAAGGATAACTTATATACCTAAGTTATCTTAGGTATTTTTTCTTTCTAAGGTAATTGTTACTGAAAGGAGGAAATTATGAAATTATACAGTAATGAAATTGTTTTCCGAGGACATCCAGATAAAGTTTGTGACCAAATAAGTGATGCTTTATTAGATGAATACTTGAAAGGTGATAAAAACTCTAGATGTGGAATTGAAGTGTGTGGGGGTAAAGGCAAAATATTTATAACAGGAGAAGTAACATCAAAATCAAAAGTTAACATTAATAATATAGTAGAAAGAGTATTGTTTGATGTAGGATATTCTACAAATTATGAAATTATTAATAATATTGGTGTTCAAAGTAAAGATATAGCTCTTGGAACTAATAATAAAGTTATGGGAGCTGGAGATCAAGGAATGATGTTTGGATATGCAGTAAATGATACTGATAAATATTTACCAGTTGCAATGGTTATATTACAAGAATTATCTATGAAATATGATGAACTTAGGTATAAAGATTCTAGATTTAAAAGTGATGGAAAAGCTCAAATAACAGGATTATATGATGATGATATGGAATTAAAAAGTATTGAAATCTTTACTATTTCATATCAAAACACTGAAAAGAACAGAAAAGAAACAGATAATATTATTAAAAAAATTATTAATGATATATGTAAAAAATATAATATTAAAGTTAAAAAGTTTTTAATTAATCCTACCGGTAGATTTGAAATTGGAGGTTTTGAAGGAGATGCAGGTCTTACAGGAAGAAAAATATTAGTTGATAATTATCAATCATTTTCTAGAGTTGGTGGTGGTGCTTTCTCTGGCAAGGATCCAACTAAAGTTGATAGATCTGCTGCATATAAAGCAAGATTAATAGCTGTAGATTATTTAAAAAAATATAATTTAAAATGGTGTGAAGTACAAATTAGTTATGCTATTGGTATCAGTAAACCACTATCTATATCTATTAATTCTAATAAAGGAAATATTATTCCAAATAATAAATTATATAAAGATTGTGAAGTTAAACAAATGATAAATGATTTAAATCTTTTAAATAAATGTTATTATGATACTTCTAAATATGGTCATTTTATAAATTAAAAATAACTGCTTTGCAGTTATTTTATTGTAAATTTTTTTAAAATTAATTTTTTATTTTCTAATTTAAATGTATATTCAGTTATTGGTAATATATCTAAATATTGATTCATTTCTTCTTCAGATAGTTTTTCTGTAGCTACTTCAAAGTCTTCATTAGTTCTTTTTTCAAATAATGGATCTCCATTAATAGTTGTATATATAATTATTTCATTATCATTTTCGTCCATATCATATTTATAGAATATTTGTTTATATGATAATTTATATTCATCATCTATAATTTCATATTTAATCAATTTACTATTAGATAGATATTTCATGAATTCTAATCCAAATCCATTTTCATTATCTACATATTTTTTAGTACTAGAATCATATGTGTATAAAGCATTATCAGTATCACTAGGATCTAAGTCACTATTAAGAAAGGGTTCAATATCTTCAAATTTAATTTTAAAATCTCTACCAAATAATTCTTGTAATTTATTTTCTATTTCCTTGCTAGTATAACTATCTATGTATTTACCATTTGTATCATCCATTAAATAGAATAGAGCAATATCTAATTTAAGTTGATTAGGATAATTATTTATTTCAGTATCGCTCATTAAGAAAGGATATACTTTAGATAGATCATTTAATACTGCATCTGCTTTTTCAACAATTATTTCTTTATCTATAACAACTTTATTATTATTTTCTTTAGGTACTCTTGTACAAGCAATATATACACCACATCCAAGTAACATAAGAGTTAAAATAATTACTAAAGCAGTTAAATTTTTAATTCTTTTATCATATTCCATTTTTATTCATCTCCCTATGATAATTATAGTTTTTCTATATTTTAAAGTCAATATATATTACTTTACAATATAAGTGTATAATTTTTATAATAATATTGTTTATTAAGTAATAGTATGATAATATATAATTAACCTAGATGATAAATATAGACATAATCTCGGCTATGTAATATTTTAGGGGGACTAATTAATATAAGGAGTTGAATATTGCCATTGTGCAAGATCCCGAATATATTATGTGTCCTACCACTTGCGGAGTACGCGAGCTTTATTACACTGTATTTACACTAGGCTTTTTTTATGGTAAAATATTTAAGCCTTGGGGAGGTAATATATGAATCTTACTAGACTAGAAAGTATCGTTGGTACTGATAATATTGAAAAAATTAGAAAATTAAAAGTTCTTATAATAGGCTTGGGTGGTGTAGGCGGTTATGCTATTGAATCAATAGTAAGATGTGGTGTAGAAAATATCACATTAGTAGATGGCGACACTATTAAACCAAGTAATATAAATAGACAAATAATCGCTACTTCAAGAAACAATAATAAATATAAAACAAGAGAATGGAAAAAAAGAATTAAGAAGATTAATAAAAATGCTATTGTAAATATAATTAATACATATATAACAGAGGAAAATATTGAACTTTTATTTGGAGAACATTATGATTATATTATTGATGCTTGTGATACTACTAAAATTAAAGTTAGATTAGTAAAAGAGTGTCATGATAGAAATATTAAATTAGTTTCATCAATGGGTACCGCTAATAAAATGGATGCTACTAAATTAATAATTACTACTCTCGATAAGACAGAAACAGATCCACTTGCCAAAAAGGTTAGAAGAGAACTTGGAGCATATAAAGATTATATGAAAGATGTTGTAGTAGTAACTTCAACTGAAAAAGCCATAAATAATAATATGCTTGGTTCGACAGCTTTTGTACCTGGAGTAGCAGGTTTACTTATAACAAATTATATAATAAAAGATGTAACAAATATGTAGTTACATCTTTTTAATTAATTGTTTTTTTGGCTCTAATAACAATCCTTTTTCTTCTAATTCTGTTTTGGATAATAAGAAATGCTTACATCCTGTGTTAATTACATCATATGCATCAATTGAAGAGATAAAATTAAATTCTTTTTCTTTTATATGAGTCCTAGTTCCCATAAATGAATTAGCATATATATTAGCAAATTCTAAATCTAAAAATGAATATCCATTAAGTAAGAAATAAGCAATCTCATATGAATCTTCTTGGTGAATATAATGTCCAGGGTCAGGCGTTTTATGTATTACATGATGTTCTACAACCAAATTATCTTTATTACATTTATCAGATAAAAAGAATTGCCTATATGTGGGATCGATTAAATAGGTTAAAAAAACACTATTTCCATATAAGTCTGTATTTATATCAGCTACTATAAAGTTGTTTTCAGTAACATTTTTATCAAATATATATTTAGTATTACATATTCTATATGATATACCTAATTCTTTGAAATAATTTGCAATTATTGAAGAAGCAACTAAATCCTTTCTAGTAAAAGGATCATTATCAATATCATCGGATATTTTCATTCTAACTGAATAACACAAATAATCTAATAATATTTCAGTTTCATCATCTGTTATAGGAGTTTTATTTTTTAATTTGTCTTCAATTTCTATAATTACAGCATCATCAATATTAGGTTTCTTTACTGATGCATTTATAATATATTTCATTTTTCCCCCTTGATTTGTTTGTTAAAATTAGTCATTTCAATTTCATATTTATTTTTTCTAGGTGAATAATATTTTTTATCTTTTAATTCATTTGGTAAGTATTGTTGTTTAACCCAATAATTAGGATAATTATGAGGATATTTATAATCAGGAGATGTAGTCCTTATATGTGCAGGTATTCTTCCAACATTGCCTTTATTTATATCGTTTATTGCAAGATTTATTGCTGTATCAGCCGAATTACTCTTAGGACTTAATGCCATATCTATTACAGCAACTGAAAGTGGTTTTACTAGTTCTGGATATCCAATTCTTTCACTTGCCTCAATAGCCGCAACTACTTTAGGTCCCATTGAAGGATTTGCAAGCCCAATATCTTCATATGCTATTACAAGCATTCTTCTATAAATTGAATCATAATCTCCACTTACTATAAGTCTAGCTAAATAGTGTAGCGCAGCATCAACATCGCTTCCTCTAATGCTTTTTTGAAATGCAGATAACATATCATAATGACCATCTTCATCTTTATCTGTAAAGAATGAAGGTGCATTACCAATTAATTTAATATTATCAATAGTTATTTTTTTATTATAACCATAATATAAAAATTCAATTAAATTATATGCATATCTAATATCGCCACTAGATATTTTAGAAATATATTTAATAGTTTTAGAATCTAGTTCTATATCCTTTAATACATTTTTAACTTTTTTAATGCCTTTTTCAATATCATTTTCAGTTAAAGAGTGTAACTCTATTAATTGACATCTACTTCTAATTGCAGGATTAATTGAATGATATGGATTAGAATTAGTAAGTCCTATCAAAATGATTAAACCGCTTTCTATATAAGATAATAATATGTCTTGTTTATCTTTATTCATTCTATGTATTTCATCTACAATTAATATCATATTTCCATACATTTTAGCTTCTTCTATAACCACTTCAAAATCTTTTTTAGAATTTATAGTTGCATTAAGCAATCTATATCTCATTTTAAGTTCATTAACTAATGCAAGTGCTATAGTTGTTTTACCACATCCAGACGATCCATATAAAATCATATTAAACAAGGTTTTATTCTTAACTAAATTAGTTAAGATTTTATCTTTACCAATAAGGTGATCTTGACCCAATACATCTTTTAATAATTTGGGTCTTAATTTATTTTGCAACAATTCCATAATTAGTCACCAATATCTATTTTATCAAAAAAATAAAATAAAATAAATTAAAAATAAAATTATAATGTGATATAATGTACCTATGCGATAAAAAATAATAGAAAAGGTGAATTATGAAAAAAGTCATTGTTAGAAGTTTATTCTTATGTTTAGTAACAGTAATATTGTTTTACTATATATTAAAAGATAATTTTAATGAATCAATTTTATTATTATCTAAATCAAACTTAATATATATATTTTTTGCTATAGTTTGTTATGTATGTTTTATCCTATTAGAAGCATATTTAATAAAAATACTTATTAATAAAATTAATAAAAAATATTCTATGAAAAAAGCATCTATTTTAACTATTATGACTAGGTTTTTTAATGGAATAACTCCTTTCTCTGTTGGAGGAGAACCTCTTCAAGTATATGAACTTAGCAAAGAGAATATTAAAATATCAGATAGTATATTAATTATTACTGAAGCTTTTATAATTCATGAGATAGCAGTATGTTTTTTAGCTTTAATTTCTATTATATGTAAAATAATATTTCATTTAAATCCTAATAATTTTGTATGGTCTATTACTTTAATTGGATTTTTTGTAAATTTTATTATTATATTTGTAGTAACATTTATTAGTATTAAGATTAATGTTGCTAAAAAGATAGGGGATTTCTTTATTAAATTATTGAATAGATTAAATATAATTAAAAATAAAGATAAAACTATAGAAGAATGGCATAATAAATGTACAGAATATTCTATTGGATATAAGGAACTATTAAAGAATAAAAGTTTTCTATTAAATGGTGTATTAATAATAGTAGGTTCAATGTTATTTTATTTTTTGATAGCATATTTTTCTGTATTAGCGATAGATGCTACTGTAAATATTAATGTTATATATTCGTTAATTTTAAGTTCTTTAATATATATATCTGCTACATTTATTCCAATTCCAGGTGGTAGTGTAGGTATCGAATACTGCTATTTAAATTATTTTGCATTATTAATACCTGAAAACATTGTTATAACAAGTTTAGTTGTATGGAGATTTATATCTTTCTATTTGCCAATGATAATAGGAGGTATAGTATTTAATATAATTGACAATAAAAGAACTTTAAAGTGTAAAGAAGAAAACAAAAATTAATTAATATAATTAAATTTATAGTATAATTATTATGTGATAATATGATAGAAATTAATAATAAAGAATTTATTAATGATTATAGTAATTATCTTAAAATTGATAAAAACTACTCTGATAATACAGTTGAATCATATATAAGAGATATACGATTCTTTTTAGACTATGTAAATAAAAATATAATAGATATATCTAAAAAAGATATAGATGACTATATAGTATTTAATCTATCAAATTATAATGAAAATAGTATTAATAGGTTAATAGCAAGTATAAAAGGTTTTTTTAAATATTTATCTACTTATAAAGGGTTTATAAATGTAAGTGAAGAGATAACTTCTTTAAAAAGAAAGAAAGTTTTGCCTAAATATTTGTCTATTGAAGAAGTAGATAAATTATTAGACATCAAGCTTGAAACACCATTTGATTTTAGAAATAAAGCCATATTAGAACTGCTTTATTCAACTGGGCTTAGAGCTACTGAACTCGTCAATTTAGAACTAAATAATATAGATACAGTTAATATGATAGTTAATGTATATGGAAAAGGAAGTAAAGAAAGAATTGTTCCATTATCTAAAATAGCAATTAATTATTTAGAACTATATATTAATAATTATAGAGATCAATTATTTGTAAAAGGAAAGAAACCCACTGATATATTATTTTTAAATAATCATGGTAGTAAAATGACTAGACAAGGATTATATAAAATAATTGGTAAAATAGCTAAAGAAAAGAATATAAATAAAGAAATAACCCCTCATGTATTAAGGCATAGTTTTGCAACTCATATGATAGAATGCGGTGCGGATATAAGAAGTGTTCAAGAACTACTTGGACATGAAAATGTAATTACTACTGAAGTATATACACATTTGGCTAATAATTTTATTAGAGATAGTTATACTGAATATTTTAATAGAAGTACAAAAGAAGGTGAAAGTAATGTTTAAAAGAGTATTTTTAGTTGTTATGGATAGTGTAGGAGTAGGAGAAGCTCCTGATGCTGAAAAATATGATGATGTAGGTGCTAATACACTACTTCATACTATCGGAAATGCATATAATTTAGATGTGCTAGAAATGCTAGGATTAACTACATTAGTAGGAAAAGAAGTTAAAAGTACTCGTGGTATTTATATGAGAGCAAAACCAATGAATCTTGCCAAAGACACATTAAATGGTCATTATGAAATGATGGGTATAGTACAATCAACACCATATAAAACATATCCTGATGGTTTCCCATTAGAATTAATTTCTAAAATACAACAAGCAACTGGCAGAGAAGTAATTGGTAATATTGCTGCATCTGGTACTCAAATAATTGAAGATCTTGGTGAAATGCATATGAAAACAGGTGCAATAATTGTATATACTTCAGCTGATTCAGTTCTTCAAATTGCTGCTCATGAAGATATAATACCTGTAGAAGAATTATATAAGATATGTGAAACAGTTCGTGAACTTACTAAGAGTGATGAATATAAAATAGCAAGAATAATTGCAAGACCATTTATAGGTAAACCTGGCTCATTCACTAGAACTCCAAAGAGACATGATTATGCATTAGATCCACCATTAAATGTACTTGATTTACTTGATAGAAGGGGAATTCAAACCATTGCAATTGGTAAAATATCAGATATATTTAATAATAAGAGTATTGCTGTTAAAATTAAAACTAAAGATAATATTGATGGAATGATGAAATTAATTGATTTTGCTAAAGGTGAATTTAATGGTTTCCTATTTGCTAATTTAAATGATTTTGATATGTTATATGGTCATAGAAGAGATAGAGAAGGTTATTTAAAAGCGTTAGAAGAATTTAATTATTATTTACCTATATTACTTAAAAATCTTCATAAAGATGATTTATTAATTATTACAGCAGATCACGGAAATGATCCAACATATAAAGGAACTGATCATACAAGAGAATATATTCCAATATTAATGTATAGTCCATTATTTAAAAAAGGTAGAAGATTAGAAGATAGAGAAACATTCGCAGATATTGGAGCTACTATATTAGATAACTTTAATGTTAAAAATGAACTTGGAATTGGTAAATCAATATTTAATGAATTTAAAAAAGATTAAAGTAGATAGAAATATCTACTTTTAATTGTTATAATTATATAGAGGACATATGAAAATAGGTAATAAATACATAGTAAATATTATTGATAATGATTCAAATGGTAATGGTATTGCAAGAATAGATAATTTTGTAATATTTGTTTCTTATGCATTAAAAGATGAAGAATTAGAAATAGAAATAACTAGTGTAAATAAAAGATTTGCTAATGCAAAAATTACTAAAATAATTAAAAAAAGTAAATATAGATGTAATATTAATTGTAATTCATATGATAAATGTGGAGGATGTGCTTTTTTACATACTAAAAAAAATATTGAAAATGAATTAAAATTACAAGGTATTAATAAGCTTTTTAATATTAATATAGATAAGATATTATCTAACAATGAATATAACTATAGAAATAAAGCAACATTTCATATTAAAAATAATCTAATTGGTTATTATAGTGAAAAAACCAATGATATAGTAGAATTTGATAATTGTTTATTATTAGATGATAGAATTAATAAAATATATAATTATTTTAAAACATCAAATTTAAATAATTTAGATGAAATTATTGTTAGAGTTACTACTAAAGAGATAATGATTATAATTAAAGGAAATATTAAAGAGTATGATATTAATGATTTGACTTCTAAATATGAAATCAATTCTATTTATCTAAATGATAAACTTATTTATGGTAATGCTTATATAATCGAAGAATTAAATGATATTAAATATACTATATATCCAAATGCATTCTTTCAAGTGAATTATGATAATATGAAATTATTATATGATAAAGTATTAGAATATGCTGATATCGGTAATAAACTATTAGATTTATATTGTGGTACTGGAACAATTGGAATATATCTAAGTAAGAATTTTAATAAAGTAATAGGGATTGAAATAAATAAAGAAGCGATATTAAATGCTAATATAAATAAAAAATTAAATAATATTAATAATATAGAATTTAAATGTGGCGATGCTAGTACATTTAAAATTGATGATTATGACGTAATAGTAGTTGATCCACCTAGAAGTGGACTAAATAAAAAAACAATTGATTTATTGAAACAAACAAACTCTAAAAAGATTATTTATATATCTTGCAACTATAAAACATTAAAAAGAGATATCGATTTATTAAATAATTATAAACTGTCTAAATTAGAAATAATCAACATGTTTAATAAAACTAAACATTGTGAGGTAGTAGCGATTTTGGAAAGGAAAAATAAATGAAGGCAATTTTTAAAAGTGCAGTGCATATGATTATTTGTAAGGATAATAAAATTCTAGTTCAAAAGAGAAAAGGTTCTAAATTGTGGCCAGGATATTATGCTTTACCAGCAGGT
>OMST01000003.1 GCA_900313815.1 uncultured Eubacteriales bacterium | reverse complement strand
GGTTTATCAGCAATCATTGTATGAGTTCCCCAACCATTAAATTCAATAGCAGGTCCATAATCAAATATTGGTTTAGCTGTACTTCCTGGATGGCGTTTTATTTGAGTGGCATAATTAAGTGACATTTCACTGTTTTTATTTCTACCAGCTCCAACGGCTAAAATAGCTCCAGTATTATTGTCTATAACTCCAATTCCCACTTGAACTAAAGCATCTTTGAAATTATGATAATTATAGAAATTATTAATTACGTCTTGTTTACTTCTTACCATAGTAGAGTATATATCCATTGATACTTCATATGGATTATTACCTGTCCTATCTATAACTTCTTGTACTACTGTATCTATAAATCCTTGATATTTATTTATTGAATTACTTTGAGTTCTAATAATACTTTCTATATTAATTTTTTTAGCTTCTTCTGCTTGCTTTTTATTTATATAGCCGTGTCTTAACATTAAGTTAATTACTTCATTTTTTCTACTATTAGTTTTTTCAGGATGAACATATGGATCATATTCACCTGGCGCTTGAAATAGTCCTGCTATCATAGCAGCTTCTACTAGATTTAAATCTTTAACATCTTTATCAAAATATGTTTTACTAGCCATTTGTACTCCATATGTACCAGCTCCTAAATATGGCGCATTAACATAAAATTCCATTATTTCTTTTTTAGAGTAATCTTCTTCTATTTTGAATGTTGATAGATATATATCAGTAAATTTACGAATTATTCCATCAAATCCTCTACTTTCAGTAGATGTAAATGTATTTTTTGATACTTGCATTGTTAAAGTAGAAGCGCCACCAGCATCATTACCGGTTAAAAAACCTAAACTTGCTTTAATAAATCTATATATATCAACACCTTTATGTTCATAAAACCTAGAATCTTCTGTTGCTATTATGGCATCTAATAGTACTTGAGGTATATTTTCATAATCAACAAGTATTCTTTTTTCATTTCCAATAGTGGCAATTAAATCACCTTTAGAATCATATATATTAGATGATTCTTTTCTATATAATAAGTCTGTTTTAAATTCAGGTGCATTTAAGTATATATATAAAGAAAAACCAAAGAAAAATAGACATGAAAAAATTAAAGTACATATAAAAATAATACTTAAACAATAAAATGTTTTATTTTCCTTATTTTTGGCTTTATTTTTCTTCATTTTTTCCTCAACTAATTTAATATTATATTACAAATATATTATAAACGGAATAGTAAATTTTATTAATTTTTCATTATATATGTGATAACATAATAAATGTGTTATAATTGTGTTAAAGGAAATGATAATTATGATGAAATGTGTAGTAATTTATAATCCAAATAGTGGCAAATTAAGTAGTAGGGAAGATATTAAAAAAATATTTAAATTATTAGAAAACTATAATTATGAAACTGAAATAATATATACTGAATATAGAGGCCATGCCAAAGAAATAACTAAGAAATTAAAAAATGTAGATCTATTATTATGTGCTGGTGGAGATGGAACTTTAAATGAGGTTATTTCAGGAAATATTGAAAGAAAACATCCTATATTATTAGGACATTTACCTCTGGGAAGTGTTAATGACGTTGCCCATATGTATGGTATGACAAACAATACTCATAAGAATATAGTTATGCTTTTAAATGGTGTTAAAAAGAATATAGATGTCTGCTTAATAAATAATAATCCATTTGTATATGTTGCTTGTTTAGGTGCTTTTGTAGATATATCATATGCAACACCAAGAAAATTAAAAGAAAAATATGGTAGATTAGCATATATACTATACGGAATTAAACAGTTAAAGCAAAAATTAAAATTCTTTAATGTTAAGTATACTGTAGATGGCAAAACATATGAAAAAAGATTTTCATTTATATTTATAACTAATTCTAATAGAGTTGGTGGTGTTAAAGATATATATGAAGATGTTAAATTAGATGATAATAAATTTGAAGTGTTAATGTGTGATATTAAAAATAAATGGGATATATTCAAAGCAATTTATTATCTTAAAAGAAAAGAACTTGATGAGATTAAAGGATTCACTTATTTAAAAACTGATAATATTAAATTAGAGTTTGATGAAGTACCTCCTTCATGGTGCATTGATGGTGATGAGTTACCTCACGAAAGTAAAACTTTTGAAATTAGAATTAATAAAGATAATTATATGATGTTACCTACAAAAAACATTGATAAATTATTTGAACATAATAACTTAGATGATTAGTCTAAGTTTTTGTTTACATTTTAAATGTTAATATGTCACCAATAATATTTTTAAATAGAATTATTTTGTTTATAATATATATATAGGAGTGTTTGTATGGTAATATTAAAAGCTATTATACTAATGATTATTGGTTTTATATTATTAATCAAAGCATCTGATATTTTTGTTGATGCAGTTAGTTCAATTGCAACAAATTTTAAAATGTCTAAAATGATGATTGCTCTTACTGTAGCTGCTTTTGGTACATGTGCGCCTGAACTTGCTATATCATTTAATAGTGTTAGTAGTGGTGTAGGAGATATTGCTCTTGCTAACGTACTTGGAAGTAATGTTGTAAACATATTATTAGTAGTAGGTTTAGCTGCTTTTATTACTCCTATTAAGGTTAAAAACGAAGTTATTAAAGAAGAATTACCTATATTAGTATCAACTACTGCATTATTCGCAGTATGCATATTAACTCATTATATAGGACCATATCCTGATGATTTTATATTAGGAAGAGTAGATGGTGTATTATTTTTTATCTTATTTGTATTATTTATTGTTTATATAATATCAGTAGTTAGAGCTAAAAGAGGTTTCTTTGAAAGTGCTGATCCTAAATATAAAACTATTAAAGCAATAATATATACAATAGTTTGTTGTGTAGTAATAATATTTGCTAGTGACTTAGTTGTTGATAATGCTAAAATTTTAGCAACTAATTTAAATGTTAGCACTAAGTTAATAACTATGACATTAGTTGTTATAGGAACTTCTTTACCAGAAATGACTATGACAGTTATAGCGTCCCGTAAAGGTGAATTCGATATAGCACTAGGAAATATAATTGGAACAAATATATTTAATATTGGAGTAGTTTTAGGACTGCCACTAATGATATATGGTGGCTTTTCATCATATCATTTTAATCTAGTTGATATATTAGCAGTTTTATTAGCGGCTGTTACTTTATACTTATTTTCTAGAAATGATAAAGTTCTATCTAAACTTGAAGGACTTGTTATGCTACTTATGTTTGGGTTGTATTATACATATATATTGTTTCAATAACTTGCATTGATTAAAAGAAATATAATATAATAATGTATATTATTTGAAATGAAATAATTATGTATAATTATTAGAGGGTTAAATAAATGAAAGAATCAAAAGAAGAAAAGATTAGACTAAAAGAAGAAAAAAGATTAATAAAGGAAGAAAATAAAAGAAAAAAAATAGAAGAAAAATTAAAACTAAAAGAAGAAAAAAGACTGCTTAGAGAAAGACTAAAAGAAGAAAAACTTCTTAAAAAGCAACTAAAAAAAGGAATTATTCCAACGCCCCATACAAAGTTTTATCCTGATGGGGTTGATTTTGATTTGGAATATCCTAGGGTAACAATGGTAGGATATTTATTAGAAAGTGTCGCAAGATATCCAGATTTAGTTGCTATAGAATATTATGGAAGAACATATAAATATAGAGAATTCTATGAAATGATTAGGGATACTGCTAAATCATTAAGAGCTCAAGGAGTTAAACCTGATGATAAAATAGCTATATGTATGCCAAATACTCCTCAAGCTGTAATGATGTTTTATGCTGCGAATATGATAGGGGCAATAGCAGCCTTAATACATCCATTATCTGCCGAAAATGAAATAGAACACTATATTAATGAATCTGGTGCTACGTTCTTATTAACATTAGATTTAGTATATGACAAGATTCATAATATTGTTGATAAAACATGTGTTAATAAAATAGTAGTTGCATCAGTTGGAGAAAGTTTAAAAAATATTAAAAAATTCTTATATAAATTTAAAAGTAGAGGAACTGTTCCTAAAATAGAATTAACTGATGATATTATGACATGGAAAGAATTCATAAATTATGGATATGATTATGAAGGGGAAATAGCATGTTTAAAAGATGCAGATGATGCTGCAGTAATATTATATAGTGGTGGAACTAGTGGAAATCCTAAAGGAATATTACTTTCAAATTATAATTTTAATGCTTTAGCTCTTAGTTGTCATAAAATGATTGAACAGTCTGGTCCAGGTGAATCTATATTAGCATTATTACCAATATTTCATGGATTTGGTTTAGGAGTATGTATTCATACTACTTTATGTTGTGGAATGAGAGTTGTATTAGTTCCTAACTTTTCACCAAAAGAATTTGCTAAACTATTATATAAACATAAAATATCTATAGTTTGTGCTGTACCATCATTATATGAATCTATGACTAAAATGAAATTGGGTAAAAATGATTTATCTCATTTTAAATGTGCTATTAGTGGTGGAGACTTTATGTCTAAAGATTTAAAAGAAAAAGTAGATAGATATTTAAAAGAGCATGGAAGTAGTGCTGAAGTACGTGTTGGTTATGGATTAACAGAAGCTTCTGCCGCAACATGTGTAACCCCTACTGGAGCATATAAAGAAGGATCTATTGGAATACCTTTCCCAGGTACATATTATAAAATTGTTAGAGTTGGAACTCATGATGAAGTAAAACGTGGTGAAGACGGAGAAATATGTATATCAGGTCCTACTGTTATGATGGGTTATTTAAATAATTTACAAGAAACAATTCAAACTTTACAAATACATGAAGATGGTAGAACATGGTTACATACTGGTGATATAGGATCTATGGATAAGGATGGATATGTATTCTTTAAACAAAGAGTTAAAAGAATAATTATTTCTAATGGATATAATTTATATCCTAGTCATATAGAAACTATTATTAACAGTCATCCTGATGTATTTACTAGCACTGTAATTGGAATACCTCATCCTAAAAAAGTACAAGTTGCTAAAGCATTTATAGTGTTAAAAGATGGAATAAAACCATCTAAAGATATAGAAAAAAGTATTAAAGAGCATTGTGAAAAAAATCTAGCAAAATATTCTTTACCTGCCGTATATGAATTTAGAGATTCATTGCCTAAAACTTTAGTTGGCAAAGTAGCATATAGAAAACTTATGGAGGAAGAAAATAAATAATGAGTAATGAAGAATTATTCGCTAAAACCTATTCAAGATTTAAAGGCTCTAATTTTTTTTCAATAATAGAAGATGGTTATAGTTATTTTACTGAACAAGCATATAAAGTATTAAAAGAATTAACTAAACCAGAAGTTAAAAAAGAAGCTAATGAAAATTATGATTATAATTATTCTGAATATGTCACTATGATGGATTCTTTAGCAATATGTAGAGATTTTCTTTTAGATACTTTTGGAAAAGATTGTCTTCAAGCATTTGATAAATATATTAAAAAAGGAAATATAGAACTATTTGATGCCAGTTCTGAAGAAGAAAGAAAAAATCATCCGGAATCTTTAGAACATGGTGCTCATTATTGCGCAATATATAGTGATAAATATGATGATGAAGGTAATTATATTTATGCGAATGTTTTTCAGAATATTGAAGTTCCCATGTTTCATAACATATGTGATGTTTATGATATTATACATGAATTTATGCATGCCACAAATGATATATATAAAGGAAATAGATCTTCTGATAGAGATATTTTAGGAGAAAGTTCTTCTATTACTGTTGAGTTTATATTACATGAATATTTAGTTTCTAAAAATATATGTCCTCATGATGTGCATACACCTGTAATAGAAAGACTATCATTATTGATTAAAGAATCTAAAAGATTATTAGATAAATTATCTTTATATTATAAAGTAACTAGTGATGAAAAATATAAAAATATTAAATATAATTTTAGTAATGACAACGATAAGAAAGAAGTATTAGATGAGTATTATAAAATATGCAATATACTTAAATACTACTTGGGTACCGTAATCGCGGCATTGAATTATAAAAGATATATTGAAGGGACTTTAGATGTAGAGAAAATAGAAGATTATAATTTCGCTATAGACAATAATGATGAGCTAAAGAGTTTATCGGTAATATTTGATAGGTTACCAACTAATGATGAAGTTGCTGAATCAATAGATTTTTTAGTTCATAGTATAATAAAACAATATAAATCACAAAATAAATAATCATCTGTAATAGATGATTTTTTATTTTAATGAAATATTTAATCTTTTTTATTTCAAAAACATATCTTATGTGTTAAAATATTTAGTAGTAAGGAAGGTAACTATCGTGGGAAAAATAATATCATTAGTAAATCAAAAAGGTGGAGTAGGAAAGACAACAACTAGTATTAATTTATCTAGCTCTTTAGGGCATTTTGATAAAAAAGTTTTACTAATTGACTTAGATCCACAAAGTAACAGTACTACTGGTCTTGGAATAGATAGAGCTAAGATTAAACAAAGTATATATAATGTTATGATGGGGGAATGCTCTATTGAAGATACAATTATTAAAACACCATTTAAAAATTTAAGTGTAATACCTGCTTTAATAGATTTAGCTGGTGTTGATATAGAGTTAATTCAAATTAGTGTTCAAGATAAAGAATTTATTATTACAGAGCAATTAAAAAAACAATTAGAAAAGATTAGAAATAGATATGATTATATAATAATTGATTGTCCACCTAATTTAGGTATATTAACAACTAATGCTTTAGCAGCATCTGATTCGGTTTTAATACCAATACAATGTGAGTACTATTCATTAGAAGGAGTTAATCAATTATTACATACTATTCTTAGAATACAGCAAAAAGTAAACTCACATTTACAAATTGAAGGTGTGCTATTAACAATGCTAGATGGAAGAACATTATTAGGATTAGAAGTGGTTGAAGATGTACGTAAATTCTTTAAAGAAAAAGTATTTAGTACTATAATACCTAGACTTGTTAAATTGGTAGAGGCACCATCTCACGGAAAACCTATTATAGAATATGATCCTAAAAGTAAAGGTGCTCTTGCATACTTGAATTTGGCAAAAGAGGTAATTGATAGAAATGAATTAAATGGAAGAAGGGATGAAAATGGAACAAAACAATAAGAGAAAAGCTTTAGGAAAAGGTTTAGAGCAATTATTTAGTAATGAATCATTATATGTTGATCCAATTGAAGAAATTACTCAAAATGTTAAAGAAGAAGATATTGTTGAATTAAAATTAAGTGAACTTAGAAGTAATCCATATCAACCAAGAACAACATTTGATCAAGAAAAGTTAATGGAATTAGCTGATTCAATTAAAGAATTTGGAGTTTTAGAGCCTATTATTGTTACTAAGAGTGTTAAAGGTTATGAAATAGTTGCTGGTGAAAGAAGAAAGAAAGCAAGTGAATTAGCTGGGCTTGAAACTATTCCTGCAATTATTAAAGATTTTTCTGATGAAGAAATGATGCAGATAGCTGTACTTGAAAATATTCAGAGAGAAGATTTAACCGCTATAGAAGAAGCAGAAGCTTATTCTAAGTTAATTAAATCATTAAATATTACTCAAGAAGAATTAGCTAAAAAGATTGGCAAAAGTAGAAGTTATATTACAAATATGTTAGGCCTTTTAAGATTACCTAATGTAGTTAAAAAAGATATATTAGATGGATTTATATCTATGGGGCACGCTAAAGTATTAAGCAAAATAGCTAACCCAGAACAAATTCTCTTCTTAGCAGAAAAAATTAAAAAAGATAGTATTTCTGTAAGAGAATTAGAAGAACTTGCTAATAACCCAGTATATAAGAGAAAAAATGAAATTGTTAAAGTTAAAGAACCTAATGCATATGGATATGTAGAAGATGCTCTAACTGAAATAATTGGAAATAAAATTAAAATTAAAAATAAAAAAATAGTTATACCTTTCAATAGTGATAAGGATTTAGAAAGAATTCTAGAAATTTTAAAGATTGAAGTGAAAGTTGATTAAAATGAATAAAGAGTATAGAATAGGAAGCAAAGTTATTATGAAAAAACCACATCCTTGTGGAACTAATCTTTGGGAAATAACAAGGGTTGGTGTTGATATAAAAATAAAGTGTATTAAATGTGGTAGAAGCATAATGATGGATAGGATAGAGTTTGATAAAAAACTTAAGAAAGTAGAGGAATACTAATGTTTAAAAAGAAACTAAAATTAAGCCCTATAATGACATTTATTATGTTGATGTTTATTACAATAGTTGTAAGTGGACTTCTTCATTTATTTAATGTTCAAGCTGAATATACTACTGTAAATAAAGTTACATCTGAGTTTACTAATAATGTTGTTGAAGTAAATAGTTTATTAAGTTTTTCTGGTATTAAACACATTGTTACTACAGCAGTATCTGGTTTTGTTAATTTTGCCCCATTATCAACATTAATAATCGTATTAATAGGAATAGGTATTTTAGAAAAAACTGGATTTATTAAGACATTTTTTACTGTATTAACAAGAAATTCTAAAAGATATACTATCACATTTATATTAATACTTATTAGTTTAATGTTTTCAATTTTAGGAGATATAGGCTATGTAGTTATGTTGCCTTTAGGAGCATTATTATTTAAATATGGTAGACGTAATCCAATGGGAGGTATTATTGCTGCGTTTGCATCTTTAACATTTGGATATAGCATTAATGTATTTTTATCAGCTAATGATAGTTCATTATTAACAATGACCTTAAATGCTGCTAAAGTGTTAGATCCTAGTTATAAGATAGGCATATTCTTTTCATTATTCATAATGCTTGCTGTATTAGTAGCTGTATCAATATTATTTACTAATATTACTGAAAAGAAAATAATGGCTAGATTACCTAGAGTAGATGTAGAATCTGAAGAAGTTAAAATAACTAATAAAGAATTAAGAGGGTTAATAGTAGGGTTATTCTTAGGAATAGTATATGTATTAATAGTAATATATATGATAATACCTGGATTACCATTATCTGGAGCATTATTAGATTCTAGTGGTACTAAATATATAGATATGTTATTTGGGCCTAATTCATTATTCAATAAAGGATTTATATTTATTGTTACAATGTTGTTTGTAATAGTAGGATTAGGTTATGGAATAATGACTAAAACTATTAAAAATAACAATGATTTTGCTGAGAGTTTGGGCGCATCATTAGATGGAATAGGAAATGTATTAGTTTTATTATTCTTTGCATCATTATTTATTAATGTATTTGAAGAAAGTAATATAGGATTAGTTATTGTAGGATGGATATCAAAAATAATTAGTTCATTATCATTTACTGGTGTATGGTTAATAACTATAACATTTATTTTAGTTGCTATAGCTAATGTATTTTGCCCTTCATCTATAGTTAAATGGAATATACTATCTGCTAGCGTTGTTCCTGTATTTATGAATGCAAGTATAAGCCCAGAATTCGCGCAAATAGTATTTGCTGCTGGTGATTCTATAACTAATGGGCTTACACCATTACTAGTATACTTTGTAATATATTTAGCATTTATGGAAAAATATAATAATACTAATGATACTATGACATTATTTGGTAGTTTAAAATATATGACTTCTTATGCAGCTTATGTATCAATAGCATGGTTTGTAATAATAATAGGATTTTATTTAATAGGAATTCCAATCGGAATAGGATCTTTTCCTGGTGTTTTATATGGCGCTTAAGGCTGGTATAATTGGACTTCCAAATGTTGGGAAAAGTACTTTATTTAATGCAATAACTAAAAAGAATATTTTAGCAGCTAATTATCCTTTTGCTACAATAGACCCAAATGTAGGAGTAGTTACTGTACCTGATAAAAGACTTGAAACTTTAAATGATATGTATATGCCTGAAAGATTAATCGCAACTCAATATGAATTTATTGATATAGCTGGTCTTGTCAAGGGTGCATCTAAAGGTGAAGGATTAGGTAATAAATTTCTTGCTAATATAAGAGAAGTAGATGCTATAGTACAAGTAGTAAGATGCTTTGAAAATAAGGATATTATTCATGTTGAAGGAAATATTGATCCTATTAGAGATATAGAAATAGTTAATTATGAATTAATATTAAGTGATCTAGAAATAGTTGAAGGAAGACTATCTAGAATAGAAAAGAAAGCTGTTACTTCAAATGATAAAGAAGGATTATATGAGGTAGCATTACTAAAACGCCTTCAAGAGATATTAAGTATGGGTAAAATGTTAAGATTAGAATCTTTTGATGAAAAGGAATCCAAGTTAATTAAAACTTATAACTTAATAACTAATAAACCATTTATATATTTAGCAAATGTTTCTGAAGATGATTTATTATCAAATGAGAATGAATATGTAAAAAAAGTACGAGATTATGCTTCTAATGAGAATGCTGCTGTTGTATTAATGTGCGCTAAAATAGAAAGTGAACTTTCTGAGTTGGATGAAGATAGTAAAAAAGAATTCCTTAATGATTTAGGAATTCAAAATAGTGGTTTAGATCAATTAATACATATTACATATCATATGTTAGGTCTTAAGACTTTCTTCACAGTTGGAAAAGATGAAGTAAGAGCATGGACTTTCAAAGAAGGAATGAAAGCTCCTGAATGTGCTGGACTTATACATACAGATTTTGAAAAAGGATTTATCAAAGCAGAAGTTATGTCATATGATGATTTAATTGAATGTGGGAGCGAATTAAAAGTAAAAGAAGCTGGTAAAGCTAGATTAGAAGGAAAAGAATATGTAATGCAAGATGGGGATATTTGCTTATTTAGATTTAATGTTACAAAATAGTATTTAAATTTTATAAAATATTTAGTATAATGGAAGTAAGATAAGGAAGTGTGGTATATGGAGAATAATAAAAGCAAAAACATGTTAATAATTGCATTGGTATGCGTAATATTATTAATAGTTGTTATATTAATATTCAAATTTGGAAAGGGATCAAGTAATAATCCTGATAATGGCGAGACTTCATATGAAACATTAAAAATTGATCATTTAAATGATAAATTAAGTATGATATCATTTAGTAATCAAGACTATTATGAAATCGCCGAAAGCAATGTAACTATATTAACTAGAGTAGAAGAAAATCATGTTAGTGTAACTTATACATTTAATGATAATACTACAAGAAAATATACAGTTAGTTCTATTCCAAATATATTGAGTCTTGGATGTGGATTTACTGCTGATGGAAAGATTGCAAGAACATTCTTTTTAACTAAAACTGGTAAAGTATTTATGTTAGAAGATAAATTAGACGATGTTAAATCAAATGGAACATATGAAGGACAACCAGTTGATTTGGGATTTGATAATGCAACTGAAATATTTGTAGCTAATGGAAATCTTGTATTAAATGATCAACCATATAGTGAACCTGCAGTATATATTAAAACATCTGATGGAAAAATGTATACTAATGAAAAATTATTAATTGGTAGAGAACAAGAAGGTTTTGTAGAAATTAATTAGTAAATAAAAAAAGTGATTTAAATCACTTTTTTATTTACTTTATTTTATTTCGATGAATTTCTTTGTTTCTTTTTTATCTTCTTTAGGGAAAGAAATTTCTAATATACCATTGTTAAATTTAGCATTGATTTCGTCTTCTTTAATATTTCCAACAGTGAATTGTCTTTTATAAGAACCATAAATTCTTTCTTTTCTATAATAGTTCTTATCCTTGTCTTCTTTTTCTTCTTTCTTGTTGGCTTCTACTGTAAGAACTCCATCTTCTACATCGATTTTAATATCATTTTTATTAAAACCTGGAACTTCTAATTCAATGTGAACATTACCACCTTTTTCATAGATATCACATTTCATATCCATTCCTTTTACTCTTCCCATTGGAGCAAAGTCATCAAAGAAATCATCTAAATAAAATTTTCCTGGTAATAAACTCATTTATTATCATCTCCTTACAATTATTATTATACTCATTAATTAGCAGTTGTCAATAGAGAGTGCTAATTTTTTTTAAAAAAAGATATTTTATAATGTCAAATAAGTAATGAATTATAGATAAAAATATGTTAAAATTATATTGTTATGAGAAAAATATGTTTTGTAATTTTAGTTATTTTTTTATTTAACAGCTGTGTATATGCAGATGGCGTTTCCATATCTAATATAGAATGCATTGATGGAGATACTTTTAAAGCAAGTATTAACAATGAAACTAAAACTGTTAGACTATTAGCTATTGATACCCCTGAGACAAAATACGCTACTAAAAATGAAGATGAGCCTTATGCAGTAGAGGCAGCTGAGTGGACATGTAAAAGATTAAATGAAGCTAGTAATATATCACTTGAATATGATTCTAAAAGCGATAAAACAGATAAGTATGGAAGAGTTTTGGGATGGGTATTTATTGATAATAGTTTATTACAAAGTGAGTTAATTCAAAAAGGTTATGCTAAAGTAGAATATGTCTATGATGATTATAAGTACGTATCTGATTTAAAAGAAGATGAAAATGCTGCTAAAGAAGAGAAACTTGGTATATGGAGTGATGAAGAATATAAATTAGAATCTTCGAATGATAAGATAAATTCTTTTATAGATAAAGCACTTGAATTTATTGAAAAAAAAGTAAAAGAATTAATAGATTATTTATTAAAAATGTTAAAAAAATTATTTAAATTAATATCATCGAGATAATTTTAATATATATTATTGACAAATCTATTATAATAGATTAGTATATATTTTGAAATTTTGGAGAAAAGTATGAAAAAAGAGAAGAAATTTTTAGAAGAATTAGACAAAAAATTGGTTGGCATAGGCAATAAAGAGAAGCAATCAATTCTTTTAAAGTATCAAGAAATGATTAAGTCTCGTAAAGATAATAAAGAAAGAATAAAAGATATTATAAAATCTATTGGTAGTGTTGATGAAGTTGCTAAAAAAGAGATAGAAGAGTATAAGAAAAATAATTCATTTAAATATAAATTTAATAAACTATTTCATAGTATAAAAAGTTTTGTTATTAATGACTTGAATAAAGACAAAGAAAAAGAAGAAAAAGCTCGTCAAGAGAAAAAAATAAAACAAGAAGAAAGAAAAGCTATAAGGGAAGAAAAAAGAAAACTAAGAAAAGAAAATAGACAGCTTAAGAAAGAAGAAAAAAAGAAGTTAAGAGAAGAAAAGAAAAAAATAAAAGCTGAAAAGAAAAAACTTTTTGAAGAAGAAAAGAAGAAATCTAAGGATAAGATAGCTTGCAAATGTTGTAAACAACGTACATTAGATAAAGATAGTGTTAATGAGGTATGCTCTGTATGTGGATGGAAAAGTGATAAATCTCAAGAAGATAATCCTAACTTAGAGGGTGGATCTAATGAGTTATCTTTAAAACAATATAGAAAAGAATATAGGAAAACAAAACCAAATAAATTTAAAGAATTCTTAAATAAATTTAAAAAGAAAAAAACTGTTACTGAAGAAATAAAAGAAGAAGTTGAAGAAATAGAATCTGAATTTTCTGAAGAGATTAGTAAAATAACTGATATAGCTACTGAAACTAGAATATTTGAAACAAAAGAAGAAAGAAATCG
>OMST01000009.1 GCA_900313815.1 uncultured Eubacteriales bacterium | reverse complement strand
GATATTGTTCCAGAAAAAACTATAAAAAATGTACACAATCCTAAATTAATAGGTATATTTTTAATTAAAACTGATAACAATATAGTCATAGAGTTTACAAAGTATATTGGAATAGTATATATATAATACTTAATAATAAATTTGCAACTAATATCTTTAATTATAATATAGTATAATATCAAAATATATGAAGTTAAAATAAAGCTTAAGATAAAAATAGAGAGAACTTTAGACAAGAATATTTTTTTTCTAGAAACACCCTTAGTTAAATACATTCTAAATGTGCCATCTATCATTTCACTAGAAAAAATACCTGAGAAAAATATACACATTATTAATGATACAAAAGGAATTAAATATAGTGAGTTATTCATAATAATTCTTTTATTTAAATAATACTGGATTAATACTATCATGGTAAAAAGAATAAATAAAAAAGCTATCTTATATTTTCCAATCTTTATATATTCATTTTTAATTAAATTAATCATGCTTACCTACCATATTAAAAAAATCTTTTTCTATAGTATTCTCTGTTTCATGTATTCTATATACTTTAATATTATTTAATACTAATTCTTTATTAATTTCACTTATCTTTTCATCGGATTCATATACTTCTATATTATCTCCTATACAATAATTATTAATTAATAACTTTGCTCTAGAAAAATCATCAACCTCAAATGTAACATTCCTTTTATCATTTTTTTCTTTTATTTTAATATTATTTATTTTACCATCATTTATAAATATAACTTTAGTACATAATCCTTCTATTTCGCTTAGCATATGAGATGAAATAATTATAGTAGTATTCTTTAACTCTTTTAAAGTATTCATGATATTTCTAATGCCTACTGGATCAAGTCCATTAGTAGGTTCATCTAATATCAGTATTTTAGGTTTATTTATTAGAGAAGATGCAATCGCTAAACGTTCTTTCATTCCTAAAGAATAAGTCTTAAACTTTCTTCCTAGATATTTTTCCATTTCAACTATATTAACTATTTCTTCAATAGTACTTTGATCTACTCCTTTAAACATTTTTTTAAATATTTCTAAATTCTTCTTACCGGATAAACTTTTATACATATCCGGGCTTTCTATTAATGTACCCACCATAGACATAGCTTTTTCAAAATCAGTTTTAAGATTAATATCATAATAATATACTTCTCCTTCATCCATTGAATATAAACCAGTCATAATTTTTAATAATGTACTTTTACCTGCACCATTAGGACCAACTATACCAACTATTTCACCTTCATAAACATCAAAACTTATATTATCCAGTATTTTCTTTTTCCCTATTTTTTTACTTATGTTTCTTACTTTAATAATTCTTTTCAAAGCAATTCTCCTTTCTTTTAAAACGATTATATATATTTGCATTAATTAATTCAAATCGGTAAAATTGCCTTTTAAAGTACTTTTTTAATACCAAAAAAGAAGAATTCCTAAGGAATTCTTCCATTTAAATATCACTTTTTATAATAATTTAATAATTATTATACTTTTTTAATTTTTTTACATATCATTTAAATCTACATTTTCTTCTTGAATTAAATCAGCAAATAATTGTTTAAACTTTTCTATATCCTTTTTCTTAGCATCTTCATAAACAGTTTTAGTCCTGCACACTGCTTTATAAAAATGTTTAAGTTTAACATTAGGACTATTTTCAAATGAAGCTAATGAGAAAGCATTCATTACTATTGTTAATGCTACATCTGGATATCTATTACCAATTTCATATATTCTTTTATATTCATCAGTCATTTCAACTATGAATCTAAATAATTTTTCTTTTATAAAATCAGTATATTCTAGTTTAACGCCAGTTCTTTTTTCATACTTAGGATATGTTCCTAAAAGAATTTGAGTACATTGATCTTGAGTAGGCTCACTAACGTCAACTTTTAAGAAACGTCTTAAGAAAGCTCTATCTCTTAAAATATATGCTTCATACTCTTCATAAGTAGTTGCACCAATCATTTTAATATCACCACGGTCTAAACCTGGTTTTAACATGTTAGCAAAGTCTATACTCATATTAGATGTATTTCTATTAACAAGTAAGTGAACTTCATCTATAAAAAGGATTATATTCTTCTTAGTTTTTAATTCATCAACTAATAATTGTAGTCTATTTTCAGAATGTCCTTCACTAGTTGTTTCACCAAGTAAACTTGAAATATTAACCTTAATTAAATCATATCCTTTTAAAGCATTAGGTACCATACCATTCTTCATTCTGTATCCTATACCTTCTACTATAGCAGTTTTACCAACACCTGCTTTACCAACCAAAAGAGCACTCTTTTCAGGCGTTAACAATATTACAATTGCTTGTTCTATTTCACTATCCCTTCCAATTGCAGGATTAGTAACATATTCCTTTGTACTAAGATTCTCACCATAAGTATCTAGAATACTTACTTTCTTAGGTGTAGGACTAAGATCTAACATTTCAATTTCATTTTCCATTTCATATCCCTCTTTTATCATATTTATTTTATCAATTTTTGCTTTAAAAGTCCACATTTTTGTTGACAAATTACAATACATAAACTATAATTATTTATACAAGTGCCTGATTAGCTCAGTCGGTAGAGCGCACGGCTGTTAACCGTTAGGTCGCAGGTCCGAGTCCT
>OMST01000020.1 GCA_900313815.1 uncultured Eubacteriales bacterium | reverse complement strand
TTTTGGAGGATATTATGAAACTTACAAGAACAGAAGCAAGAGAAAAAATAATGATTATTTTATATCAAATTGATCTATATAAAAAAGAGAACATGGATTATGATGTAGAAGAGGTTATCAAAGAAAATTTAGACATGGATAATAAATATGTTCATGATATTGTTTATGGTGTTTTAGAAAATCAAGATAAGATAGATAAGATCATTAATAAATATTTAGAAAAATGGACATTAAATAGACTTGGTAAAACAGATGCATCTATTTTAAGACTTGCTACATATGAAATGTTATATTATGATACTCCTGAATTAGTAGTGCTTAATGAAGCAATTGAACTTGCTAAAAAATATTCTGATGAAAAAGTAGCTTCATTAATAAATGCTGTACTTGATAAAATAAGAGATAATGAGGAAATAAATGGAGAATAAAGAATATATTTCAATTAGTGAAATTAATAGAATAATTAAATGGACTATTGATTCTAATGAAGTATTAAGAGATGTATATATTAAAGGTGAAATTAGCAATCTTAAATTTCATGGAAGAGGGCATTTATATTTTTCATTAAAGGATGAAAGCAGTAAAATAAATGCTGTAATGTTTAATTATCAAACTAGTAATCTTTCTTTTGAACCAAAGGATGGAGATTCAGTTTTAGTTCATGGAAAAATTAGTGTGTATGAAGCTAGCGGTTCTTATCAAATATATGTTGATAAAATGGATATAGATGGAATAGGTAATTTATATCAACTATTTGAAGAGCTTAAAAAGAAATTAAATGCTGAAGGTCTATTTGATGAAAAATATAAACAAAGAATAAATAGACTACCAGAAAGAATAGGTGTTATAACTGCTTCTACTGGAGCTGCTGTTAGAGATGTAATATCAACAATTAATAAAAGATATCCTATTGTTGAAATATACGTATTTCCAACACTAGTGCAAGGAGAAGGAGCTGCTCCTAATATAGTTAAAATGATAGAACTTGCTAATACATTTCCACTTGATACAATTATCTTAGGACGTGGTGGAGGTTCTATAGAGGATTTATGGGCATTTAATGAAGAAATAGTTGCTAGAGCTATATTTAATAGCAGAATACCTATAATAAGTGGTGTGGGGCACGAAATAGACTTTACAATCAGTGATTTTGTTTCTGATTTAAGAGCACCAACTCCTACAGGAGCTGCTATAGCCGCAACTCGCGATAAAGAAGAAATATTAAATTATTTAGATACATGTAAGAATAGAGTGGCAATTGCTCTTTCAAATAAGTTAGAATCATCTAAAGAGTTATTACTTAAATATAAATCTAATTATATATTAAATAATCCTATAAGATTATATGATATGCAAGAGCAAAAATTAGATATTATATATGATAAATTAAATAGTTCTATTAAGAATAAATTAGAAAATTTAAGTAATATAATCAATACTTATAAAATTAAACTAGATTTATTAAATCCAGCTAATATATTAGATAAAGGTTATTCAATAGTATATAAAGATAATAAGATTATTAAAGATGTAAAACTATTAAAAGAAAATGATAATATTAATATATTGGTAAAAAATGGAAAAATTATTGCTAATGTAGAAGGAGTAGAAAGTAAATGAAAGAAAAAGAAAAAACATTTGAAAATAGTATATTAGAACTTGAAAAAATAATAAATGAATTAGAAAGTGGATCATTGGATTTAGATAAATCAATATCTAAATATACAGAAGCTATGAAATTAATAGAATTTTGTGAAAATAAGCTTAAAAAAGCAGAAGAAACTGTTAATAAATTAGTTAATGCGGATGGCACATTAAGTGATTTTAAGAAGGAAGAGTAATCTTCTTTTTTATTGGTAAAATTTAGATGGCTTATATTGGAAATATATATAAATTATTATTGTTAAAAATAATAATGAGGTGAAATAATGAAAAAAATAGTTTTATTATTATTAATAATTATATTTCCAATAGAAATATTTGCTTATTCAAAATATATTATTCCGGGTGGAGAAAGCATAGGTATTAAAATAAATACTGATGGTTTAGTAGTAATTGGATTTTATAAAGTAGATGGAGAATATATAGCAAGTAATACTATTAAAATAGGTGATATTATTACTAAAGTAAATAATCAAAAGATAAATAATTTAAATGAATTATCTAATATTATAGATAAAGATATATTAAATAATAATAAAATAAATATAGAATTAATTAGAAATAATAAAACTATTAATACTGTATTAAATATTAAAGAAGAAAGAGGCATTTATAAAACCGGTTTATATGTAAAAGATGCTGTTATTGGGCTTGGCACTTTAAGTTATATTGATCCCAACTCAAATATATATGGTGCCTTAGGCCATGAAATAACTATGAGTGAAAATAAAAATATAGTTGAAGTTAAAAATGGAACATTATTAGAAAGTATTATTAATGGAATAGATAAAAGTAGAAATGGTTACGTTGGTAGTAAAAATGCATCTATTTCATATAACAAAATACTTGGAAATGTTCTTAAAAATACTAATAAAGGTATTTATGGAAAATGGAATGTATCTTTACCAAATAAAGAATTATTAGAAATTGTAGAATTTAAAGATATTAAATTAGGAGAAGCATATATTTACACAGTTACTAATGATAATAAAATAGAAAAATATAAAATAAATATATTAGATAAATATGATTCTAAGAAAGATACACAAAAATCATTTAGTTTTGAAATAATAGATAAAGAATTATTATCTAAAACAGGTGGTATAGTACAAGGAATGAGTGGTTCTCCAATAATACAAGATAATAAAATAATAGGATGCGTTACCAATGTACTAGTAGATAATGTTAAACTGGGTTATGGTATAAGTATAGTAACTATGTTAGAAGAAGGGGAAAAATAAAAAACACTTTAAAGTGTTTTTATATTCCTAGCATGTGAACAGCTATTTGAAAATATACAAATAATGATATGGCATCTACAATAGTTGTAATAAATGGACTAGCCATTACAGCAGGGTCAAATCCTAGTTTCTTAGCAAATATAGGTAATGTACATCCAATAAATTTTGCTATCATTACAACTATTATTAATGTAGCACATACAATTAATGCTATTTTAATTTCAACTCTATCAACGACTAATAATTTAACAAAATTAGCAATAGCTAATGTTATACCAATTAATATTGAAGCTTTAAATTCTTTCCAAATAACTTTAAATATATCACTAAATTCAATATCATTTAATGAAAGACCACGGATAATAGTAACAGATGCTTGTCCACCTGCATTACCGCCAGAATCCATAAGCATTGGTATAAATGAAGTTAATATTACACAAGCAGCTAAAGCAGTTTCATAATGTTGAATAATCTTTCCTGTAAATGTAGCAGAAATCATTAAAAGTAATAACCAAGGAATTCTACTTTTCCATATATCAAATACTGATAATTTTAAGTATTCTTTTTCTGTTGGTGTAATAGCTGCCATTTTTTCAATATCTTCAGTAGCTTCTTCTTCGATAATATCTACAACATCATCGATAGTAATAATACCAACCAATTTATTTTCAGAATCAACAACAGGTACAGCAGTAACATCATAGTCTTGTATTATTTTAGCAACTTCTTCTTGGTCCATTAATGTACTTACTGAATGTATATCATCGTCCATAACATCTTTAATTAATTTATCTTCACTATTAACTACTAAATCTTTTAATGCAACTTTTCCAATTAGTTTTCTCTTATTATCAATAACATAACAAATATTAATTGTTTCTTTATCATCATACTCATGTCTTATTTTAGCAATTGCTTCTTTTATTGTAAGATCTTCTTTAAAATCAAGAAATTCTACCGTCATTATACTACCAGCTGAATTATCAGGATATTTTAATAATTGATTAATATCACGCCTTGTTTCAGGATCAACTTTTTTAAGTAATCTATGTACTACATTAGCAGGTATTTCATCCATCAAATCTGTCGCATCATCTGCTGCCATATCATTAATAATATCAACAGCTTCTTTTTCTGTTAATGAAGAAATGATCATTGCTTCTTTATCAGTATCCATGTATGAGAATACATCAGCAGCTATATCTTTATTTAACAATCTAAATATTTTAACAAGTTCCTTTTGAGGTAATTCTTCAAGTATCTCTGATATATCATATTCATTCATATCATTTAATACTTTTTTAATTTGTGAATATTTCTTTTCTTCTATTAATTTTTCAATATTTTCTAACATAAAATACCTCCGTTCTTTTTTTCTCCCTCATTATACAATAAAAATATATAAAAGTGTAAAAAAATAAGAAAATAATTTAAAAAAATATAAAATTTAGTATAATATATTCAAGAAAGCGGTGAATTATATGAATGGAATTCCAAATCATGTTGCAATAATTATGGATGGTAATGGAAGATGGGCAACTAGACAAGGCAAAAAAAGAACAGAAGGTCACTATGCTGGATATAAAAGATTAAAGAAAACAGCATTATATATATTAGGAAAAGGTGTTAAATATTTAAGCGTATTTGCTTTTTCAACTGAAAACTTTAAAAGAAGCGAAGAAGAAGTAAACTATTTAATGGATTTATTTGTAACAGCATTTAAAAGTGATTTAGGATTCTTTGTTAGAAATAATGTTAAAGTAATTTTCTCTGGTAGAATTAAACCACTTAGTGATAAAGTATTAAAAGTAATGGAAGAATTAATAGATGAAACCAAAGACTGTACAGGTGGAACATTTAATATTTGTTTAAATTATGGTGGACAAGCAGAATTAGTTGATGCTGCTAAAAAGATAGCTATTGATTATAAAGAAAATAATATTAATTTGGATGATATAGATATGAATAATTTTTATAAATATTTATATCAAAATTTACCACCAGTTGATTTAATGATTAGAACTAGCGGAGAACTTAGAATAAGCAATTTTATGTTATATAGTATTGCATATGCAGAATTATATTTTACTGAAACATGTTTTCCTGACTTTGATGAAAAAGAATTTGATAAAGCCTTAGAAGCATATAATAATAGAAATATTACTAAAGGTGGAGTAAAAGAAAAAAAATAAAACTTTTAAAAAGAGTTTTTTTTATGTTATACTTATACTAGGTGATGATATGAAGAAAAAAGGATTTACATTAGTAGAATTACTAGCTGTAATAGCAATACTAGCAATATTAGTAATAATGGCACTACCAGCAGTACTAATGATGTTCAATAGTGCAAGAAAAGATTCATTTACAAATGAAGTAAATACAGTAATAAGAACAGCAAGACAGCAATATTTACTGAGTGGGGGTCAAGCTCAAAGCTGGTCAAATGCAGAAGGAAGTACCAATAAATTAAATTTAACAGGTAATTCCAATTTAAAATATTATGTAGAAATGAATGGACAGGGTCAAATAATAAAATTACAAGCCTCAAATGGTGATTTTCAATATAGTAAAACAGGCATAATAGATATCGTCAGTAGTTCTGATGTCGTTGAAGTAACAGAAAGCAATCAATTAGTAATAAATGCTAATGGGGTTGGTGAGCCTACTGAAGTATTGTTCTTTGAATATACTATAGAAGATAATAGTGTGTCTTTAACTGGGTATAAATCAGTTGGGAATGTGACCTATAATATAGACATTACTACATGTAAAAACTATCTTATGACTAACTATGGATATTCTGATGCAAACGCAACAAGCTATTGTGATAAAGATAGTGGTTCCGAGCATACTATTGAGCAAGATTTGTTTGATGATGTTATACCTACAGAAGAATATTCTTCTTGGGGGTTAAGTAATGTTAATGTTGAAAAAACTATACCACCTACAGATTTGGTAATACCATCTACTATAGATGGAAAGCCTGTCACTTCAATAGGTAATAGAGCATTTTCTGACAAGCAACTAACATCATTAGTAATGCCTGATACTATCACTTCTATAGGCAATTATGCATTTTCCGGTAATCAATTGACATCCGTAACAATTCCAAGCAGTGTCACTTCTATAGGTAATTATGCATTTTCCGGTAATCAATTATCTTCTGTAATCATTAGTGATGGTGTTACTTCAATAGGTGAATATACTTTTTCTTACAATCAACTAACATCAATAACAATCCCTAGTAGTATATCAAATATAGGAAAAGGGTCATACAATGGTAATTCAATAAATAGTATAATTATAAATTATGCTCCCGGATATGAATCTATAACAGATAGTTTATTCTATAACTATAGGCTAGCTGCTGAAATATCAAATGTAACTTTAACTATCGGAGAAGGTATAACTTCAATTGGCCATAATGCTTTTTTTAGAGTTTCTATAGCAAATGCATCACTTCCAAGTAGTCTAAAAACTATAGGGGATTCTGCATTTAGAGAAACCAGTATAACATCTATAAACATTCCAAATGGTGTAACATCAATAGAATCAAGTGCTTTTCAATCCTGCCTATTAACATCTGTAACAATTCCGGGCAGTGTCAATACAATTGGAACTTATGCTTTCAATGGTAATCCAATTACTGAATTGGTTATTTCTGAAGGAGTTGTTTCAATAAATAATTATGCTTTTTATTCTAATCAATTAACATCTTTGACAATTCCAAGTAGTGTTACAGTAATTAATACTGACGCATTTGCCCGCAGTAAATTAACTTCTGTAATCATTAAGGGTAAAAACTCATCAAGTGAGTTTAGCACATATTATCCTAATTGGGGATGGGCATCTGATGTAACATGTACTAAAAATAATACAAGCAATGTTACTAATGGATGCATTACTTGGGGTGCTTAATTAAAAATATAAATAAAATAATACTACGTTTGTAGTATTATTTTTCTCTGATTTCTAAGAAAGTTATAAATCCCAATAATATGTTTTTAATGTTTTGTTTGATATTTAAATTATTTATACTTTCTTTTGTTTTATTAAACAAATAATTCATTTTATTAGAAGCATATTCTAATGATCCGGATTCAATAAATAATTGTTGAATCTCTTTTGTTTTATTTTTCTTTCCATAGTATTTTAATAATTCTTCTAAATATTCTTTCTTATATATCTTTATATATGAATAAAGTATTGTTTGTTTAAATTCTTCTATATCTGAACTAGTTGATTTACCAATTTTAGTATCACTTCCATATATACCTAGAATATCATCTTTTATTTGAAATGCTATTCCTAAATCGATAAGAATATTTTTAAATAATTGAATTTTTTTATTAGAGTTGTTTCCTAGAATCATGCCTAATATGAATGGGCCTACTATAGTATAATAAGATGTTTTTAGTTTATATATTTCTAATATATCAGATTCTCTTAATATATTGCTTTTATTGCTTTTTTCAATGAATGGTAAGTATACATCTAATATTTCACCTTTAATAGTTTTCATTACTATATCATTATAATAAGATAATATTTTTGATAAGTTCTTATCATTCTTATATTTAGTTGCAATTATTTGATTTGAATAATATAAACCATAGTCTCCTAAACAAAGAGCTAATGAAGAAGGGGTATTATCAATTATATAATCTTTAAATTCTTTTTTATATGATTCTTGTATTGTTTGTTTTCCTCTTCTAATGTTTGCATTATCTATAATATCATCATGTATTAATATAGATGTTTCAAATGTTTCATATGCTATAGAAAGAGGAATAGAGTAGTTATCATTATGATTTAATTTATATCCTAAATCAATCAGACATCCTCTTATAAATTTACCATCATTATTCATATTAATAAATTTATTTAAAGCATTATTAATAATGATATTATCATCTTTAATATCTTTATTATATTTAACTATTTCTTTTCTTAATTCTTTTAATTTTGATTTATAATACATAGTAAATTCTAATAGATGCTCATATTCACATATTTGTTCTTTAGGAGTAGATGCTCCCCCTGTAAAACCTATATTTGTTTTTTTAGTATAGTTTTTATCTTTTATAAAGTTATAGAAATCTATTAAGTCAGAAAAATAATATGTTTTAACTTTTTTATTTAGCAAATTATATAATTCTTTAGTATTAGAACTAGATTTACCACCTATAACAAACATGACATCTAATTTATTGGCGATATTTAATGAAGATGTTTGAATATTTTTTTGCGCTAAACAAATAGTATTTTTAAATGTATAATTTACTTTTTTATTATCTAAATACTTTAATAAATTATCGACTATTTCTTTTGATATTGTAGTTTGACAAACAATAAAATATTTTTTAGTTGTATCTATTTTAGAGTAATCGTCTTTATTTTCAATAATCAATGCTTTATCGTTACACCATCCATAAGTGCCTATAACTTCTGGATGATCTTTTTTACCAACGATAATTACATTATCATTTGTATTTGATACTAGTTCATGTATCTTTTTAACATTTATACAAGTGGCATCATAATAAGTAATATTATTTTTATCTAAATATTCATATGTACTTTTTGGTTCACCATGGGCTCTTATAATTAGAATATCATTTTTAGTAACTGTAGATAAATCTTCTATGCATATAATGCCTTTTTGTTTTAGTAAATTAATTATATAAGGATTATGTAATATTTCTTTATAAATATATATTTTTTTATTATTAAATTTATCTTTTAATTCTAATGCTAATTTTATAGCTTTATTAGCACCAGCACATGTACCATATACTTTTGGATAATATATCATAAAATCACTTCCATTTAGATTATAACATACAAAATAGATATTTTATATGTTGTTATATTTATATATTTTTGATAAAATATTTATAAGGAAGTGATACTATGGTAAATGATGAAACTACTGTTGTAGATACTGAAAGTATTATTAATAAGAATACTAAAAAAACTCTTATGAAAATATGTGAGGATTTAGAAGAAAGAGGATATAATCCTACTAAACAAATAGTAGCATATTTAGTAAGTGGAGATCCTGGATATATTTCTAGTTATAAGGAATGTAGAACTAGAATACTTGAATTTAAAAGGGAAGACATACTAGAATTAATGCTAGTTAATTTTATTAAAAAATGATATATTTAGGACTTGATTTAGGTAGTAAAACTTTAGGACTTAGTATTAGTGATAGAACGGCTACTATTGCTACTTCTTTGGATGTATTAAGATACAAAAGTGAAGAAGAACTATTTAATAATTTAGATGTAGTAGTTTCTAAAAATAATATAGATGCATTTGTACTAGGTAATCCTAAAAATCTAGATGGCAGTGATTCTGTACGTAGTAATATAACTTTAGAATTTAGGGATAAGTTAATAAATAGATATAATAAAGAAGTAATTATGCAAGATGAAAGATTATCTACAGTAGAAGCAGAAAGAATGCTTATTAATAATAATACAAGACGTAAAAACAGAAAGAAAGTTATTGATAAAATCGCAGCTACTATAATACTTCAAACATATTTAGACAGGAGAAAAAATGAAAGATAATTACATTACATTAAAAGATACTAATGGTAAGAAACATGAATATAGAATATTACTTGATGTTGAAGATACTAATTCTAAAGTAAATTATGTTATATATACAAATGAAGAAAAAAATG
Source organism: uncultured Eubacteriales bacterium (assembly GCA_900313815.1). GTDB lineage: Bacteria > Bacillota_I > Bacilli_A > RF39 > UBA660 > CAG-1000. The sequence goes on along the minus strand of OMST01000020.1, from coordinate 9,457 downwards.
ATAATAATGATTTGGTTTGTTATGCATCATCATATGTTTTAAGCAATAAAGGAAATATGACACAATTAAAACCAGTATCTACTGAAGAAGAATTTGATTTTTTAGGTAGAATACTTGAATCATTAGAAAGTGAGTAGTATGAAAAAAATAATTAAATTCGTTGTTTTATTTTGCTTAATTATAGTTTTTACATTAGTGGGATTATATTTTTATTTTATAAAATCTCATGGAAAAAACGAAAAAATAGTAATTAATATAACTGAAGGAGAAACTTATAGTACTATAGGTGATAAACTTAAAGATAGTGGTTTAATTAAATCTAAATTAGCATATAAAATATATATTAAATTAAACAAACCAAAATCTTTAGAGCATGGGGATTATATACTAAATAAATCTAATAATTTAATTGAGATAATTGAAACTATGGAAAAGGGTAGTGTTAATTTACAAGATACTAAGACAATTACATTTGTTGAAGGTAAAAATATGAGATATTTTATTAGTAAAATAACTAGTGAATTTAGTATAACCGAAGAAGAAATATTAAATAAATTAAAAGATGAAGAATATTTAGATACATTAATAAATAAATACTGGTTTTTAACTGATAGTATAAAGAATAAAGATTTATATTATTCATTAGAAGGATATTTATATCCAGACACATATGAATTTTATGATAATAGTACTATTGAAGATATATTTAAGAAAATGTTAGATAATATGGAATCTAAACTAGAACCATATAAAGAAGAAGTAGAAAGTAATAAATATACAATACATCAAATGATTACATTAGCATCTATAATTGAACTTGAAGCGTCTAGTGCTGATGATAGAAAAGGTGTTGCGGGAGTATTCTATAATAGACTTAATGGTGGATGGAGCTTGGGAAGTGATGTAACCACATATTATGCTGAACGCATTGATAATTGGTCTCGTGATTTAAAACAAAGTGAATTAAATAAATGTAATCAATATAATACAAGAAGTTCATGTATGTCTGGTAAACTTCCTGTAGGGCCTATATGTAATGCAGGCATTAAATCAATTGAAGCAACTATAGAACCAACAAGTCATAATTATTATTACTTTGTAGCTGATAAAAATGGTAAAACATATTTTAGTAAAACTAATAGTGAACATAATAATACATGTAATAAATTAAAAAGAGAAGGTTTATGGATAGAATACGAGAGTTAATTGATAATATTAAAGATTATGGTATCTTAAATAAAGTGCCTATAATGAGTGAAGATACTATTGAAACAATAAATAATATTATAAATGAAAATAATATTCATTCTATACTTGAAATAGGTACAGCGATAGGATACTCTACAATATGTTTTGCAAGTAATAATAACACTAATAGAATTATAAGTATTGAAAGAGATGATGAACGTTATTCTACAGCAGTAGAGAATGTTAAATTAAGTGGTTTATCTAATATTGAATTAATACATGATGATGCTTTAAATGTTGAAATAAATGATATGTTTGACTTAATAATAATTGATGCTGCTAAAAGCCAAAATATTAAGTTTTTAAATAAATACAAAAACAATCTAAATAATAATGGAATAATTATTATAGATAATTTAGATTTCCATGGATATGTTGGTAAAAGCAGTGAAATTAAAAGTAGAAATTTAAGGCAAATGGTAAAGAAGATAGAGAAATTTATTGATTATCTTGATAATAATGATGAGTTTGAAGTAGAATACATAAAAGTGGGTGATACATTAGGGGTATGCAAAAGAAAGAATTTATAATTATACCAAAACAAAAAGAGTTGGAATTATATGAAAAATATAATTTCAATACTTTTATTTTGCCTTTAAAAGATTATAGTATAGGATTTGATATATACTATGATATAGATGAAATCAATGAATATTCTAATAAATATAATGTATATGTAATAATGAATAAGTTTTTACATATGCAAATATATGAATTTAAAGAATTATATAAAAAGTTTAATAAAAATATTAAATTCATTATAGAAGATATAGGACTTAGTCAAATAATAGATAAAGATAGAATAGTATTATATGAAAATCATATAATATCTAATTATATAGCAATTAATTATTTAAAAGATATTGGTTATAATAATATAGTTATTAATAATGATTTAACTATTACAGAGATAAAAGAAATATTAAATAAAACTAATTCTAATTTATTTTATTTTTATGTATCTAAGAATCATTTAATGTATTCTAGAAGAAATCTTGTTACTAACTATAATAAGAATTATAATTTAAAAGATGTTACAACATATAAGATAATAGAAGAAGTATCTAAAAAAGAATTAGATTTATATGAAGAAAAAGATGGTACAGTAGTTACATTTGATAAAATATATTGTGCTTCTAAATATTTAAATGATCTTTCTAATATGAAATTAATAATTAATTTAAGTAAAATAGATGATATTAGTGAAAAAATGATACTTGAGAATTATGATAATGAATCATTATGTAATTTAATAGATAGTGATTATTATTTCCTAGAAAATGATATTAAATATAAGGTAGGTGATATTAAATGAAATATGAATTATTATTACCTGCTGGGGATTTAGATAGATTAAAATTTGCTTGCCTTTATGGAGCAGATGCGGTTTATATTGGTGGATATAATTATAGTTTAAGAGCTAATGCTAATAACTTTTCATTAGAAGAAATAGAAGAAGCAGTTAAGTTTGCTCATGAAAGAAATAAAAAAGTATATGTCACTGTTAATATGATATTTCATAATGAAGATTTAAAAGATTTAGATGATTATTTAATAGCATTAGATAAGATTGGAATAGATTCATATATAGTAAGTGATTTTGCAGTAATTGAAGCTATTAAAAGATTAAATATTAAAACAAAATTCTTTATATCTACCCAAAAATCAATAACTAATTTAGAAGCAGTAAAATTTTATAAAGATTTAGGAGCTTATAGAGTAGTACTTGCTAGAGAATGTAATAGAGAAGATATTAAAAATATTAAAGATAATATAGATACTGAAGTAGAAGTATTTATACATGGCGCTATGTGTACTAGTTATAGCGGTAGATGTGTTATGTCTAATTATGTTACTAAAAGAGATTCTAATAGAGGAGGATGTTCTCAAGTATGTAGATTTATTTTTGATAATGATACTGGTTATGAATATGCATTCTCATCTAAAGATTTAAATATGATAGATTATTTAAGTGATATGATGGATTTAAATATAGAATCATATAAAATAGAGGGAAGAATGAAAAGTCTATATTATATAGCTACTGTTGCTAATGCATATAGAACTATAATGGATCATAAAATAAAGGGTACTCTTACAGATGATATTATTAAATATTATAAAAAAGTGTTAAATAGAGTATCTAATAGAGAAAATATACCTCAATTTTATAATGGTGTTCCAGGAGTAGAAGGTCAATACTATAGCGGTAGACAAGAAGTTAGTAATAAAGATTTCTTAGGATTAATATTATCATATGATGAAGAAACTAAAGAAGCAATTATAGAACAAAGAAACAAATTTTCTTGTGGAGATATAGTAGAAGTATTTGGACCTAATACTAGTATACAAAAGTTTAAAATTGAATATATTAAAAATAATGATAATGAATTAGTAGATAGTGCTTCTCATGCACAAGAAATTATCAAAATTAAGATACCATTTAATGTTAATAAAAATGATATTATGAGAGTAGAAATATCTTGACAAAAAAATCATTTTATAGTATCATTTGTTGGTAGCAAGAAAGAGGTGACTTACATTGAAAAAGAAAGAAATTTTTTTAACAAGTGAGGGTTATTTAGAACTTGAAAATGAGTTACATTATTTAAAAACTGAAAAAAGAAAAGAGGTAACTCAAGTATTAAAAGAAGCTAGAGCTTTAGGTGACTTATCAGAAAACTCTGAATATGATCAAGCTAGAGAAGATCAAGCTAATTTAGAAAAGAGAATAGTAGAAATAGAGTATGCTTTAGAGCATGCAGTTGTAATAGATAAAGCAGAAACAAATGGAAAAGTAAGCATTGGTTCTGAAGTTGAGCTTAAATATGAAGATGATGATGACACTGAGAGTTATAAAATTGTAGGTAGTCAAGAAGCTGACCCATTTAATAATAAAATTTCTAATGAAAGTCCTATAGCAGCAGCTATTTTAGGACACAAAGTTGGTGATGTTGTTGAAGTATCATCTCCAGATGGATTTTATAGTGTGAAAATTGTAGCAATAGGATAGAAATATCCTTTTTTGTGTTTATATAAAGGGAGGAAATATGAAGAAAAGTTACAAATTAAAATTAGAGGGAAAAGAATGGAAAGATTGCTTAAAAGAAGCATTCAATAAAAAGAAAAAAGACATAAAAATGGATGGATTTAGAAAAGGTCAAGTTCCATATGAAGTATATGTTAAAAAATTGGGAATTGAAACATTATATATGGATGCTGTTGATATGGCTGTAGATATTCTATATGCTAGATTATTAAGTGATAAAGATACTATTACTCCAGCCGCAACACCAGGAATAGATTTAAAAGCTGTTACCGATGACTATGTAGAACTTGAATTTACATTAGTATCTAGTCCTGATATTAAATTGGGTAAATATAAAAAATTAGGTGTTAAGAAAGAAAAAATAGAAGTTAGTGAAGAAGAAATTGAACATGAACTTGGACACTTAAAAGAACAATTCGCTGAAGTTAAAGTTAAAGATGATAAAGAAAAAATCAAAGAAGGCGATGTTGCTGTTATAGACTTTGAAGGTTTCTTAAATGGAGTTGCTTTTAAAGGTGGAAAAGGAGAAAATTATTCATTAACTATTGGTTCTCATACATTTATACCTGGATTTGAAGAACAATTAGTTGGTCTTAAAAAAGGAGATCAAAAAGATGTTAATGTAACTTTCCCAGAAAATTATCATTCTGAAGAATTAAAAGGAAAACCAGTTGTATTTAAAGTAAAAATTAATGAAGTAAAAGAAAGAGTATTTCCTGAATTTAATAAAGAATTCTTTGAAGATTTAAATGTTGGTGGAGTAACTAGTTTAGATGATTTAAAGAACTATATTAAAAAAAATAAAAAAGCAGAAAAAGAACATCAATTAGAAGATGAATATCTATTTAAATGTTTAGATAAAGTAGTAGAAGAATCTAAATTTGAAATACCTGAAGAAATGACTGAAGATGAAGTAAATAGATTAGTTCGCGAATTCTCAGAAAAATTAAAATATCAAGGATTAAAATTAGAAGACTACTTAAAATTTGCTAACACTAATTTAGATGAATTTAAAAAGTCATTAAAAGATGAAGCAAATAAACGTGTAGGATATAGACTTGTTATGGATGCTATAGTAGATGCTGAAAAATTAGAAGTAACTGATGATGAGCTTGAAAAAGGATTAGATGAAGCTGCTAAAAACTATGGTATGAAGAGAGAAGATTTTGAAAAAGAAATCGGATCTAAAGAATTATTTAAATATGATTTATTAATGAAAAAAGCAATGAAAGTTGTTACTGAATAACTAGTATAAAAATACTAGTTTTTCTTTTGATTATGTTGTATAATTTATTATAGGTGATGATATGAAAAGAATAGGTAATGCTTTTAAAGGCGTATTAGGAGGATTAGTATTAATAGTTATAGGAGTAATACTTCTATGGTGGAATGAAGGAAATAATGTTAAAAACATTAAAACAACAGATGAAATGAAAGCATCATATGTTGATGTTACTAGTGAAATGATTGATAGTACTAATGAAGGAAAATTAATAGCTACCAATGGTAAACTTATTTATAATGGAGAGGTTAGTGATGTAACTTTTGATGTAAAAGTTGATTCTCCTTTATTAAAAAGAGTAGTTGAAGTATATCAATGGGAAGAAGAATCTTCTACTGATGAAGATGGAAATACAACTTATACATATAATAAAGTATGGAAAGATTATATAATTGATTCTTCTGAATTTCATGAAGAGGGGCACTATAATACTTTTGCATTGCCATTTAATAATGAAACAATTACTGCTGATGAAGTATATGTAGGAGCATTTAAATTAACTCAAGAACAAGTAGAAAGATTAAGTACTAAAGGAGTAGTTAGAGATTTTAATACTGAAAGAGTTTTAGAATTAGATTATACTATAAATGATCAATATTTAACTACATCAACTGATGTAAATAATCCTCAAATTGGAGATTCAAGAATATCATTTGAATATCATGACGCTACTGAATTAAGTGTACTTGCTGTACAAAGAGGAGATGGATTTGAAGACTATGTTTCCTCTGTTGGAAAAACAGTTAGTAAAATGGTAGATGGAAAATATAGTGGGGAACAATTAGTTTCAATAGTAGAAAAAGAAAATAAAATATTAAAATGGGTATTAAGATTAGTTGGAACATTATTATGTATATTTGGAGTTCTAGCAGTACTTAAACCAATAAGCGCTGTATCATCTTATATTCCTATATTAGGAAATATAGTAGGATTTGCAGTTGGTTTAGTTTCATTCTTAATAGGGCTTTCAATATCTCTTATAGTTATCGCAATTGCTTGGATAAGATTTAGACCTATTATTGGCATATCATTGTTAGCTATAGTTGCTGTGTTAATAGTAATATTAATAATAAGACCAAAAGGAAAGAAAGCAGAAAATGTTACTCCTCTTGAACCTGCTACTCAAACTGAGCCAGTTACAGTTGCACAAGAGCAAGTGGCCCAACAAACTCAAGTAGTACCAGAACAAGTTAATATTCAAAACGTAGTAGAACCAAGTGTTCAAACAGTACCTGTACAACAACCTGTTGTAACTCCTCCAACTTTGGATGGATTTGATGCCCGAGTACCAGAACAAGTGGTAGCTCCAACATCAGAATCTGTAATTCAAGAACCAGTACAACCTGTAGTTGTACCTCCAGTTACTCCTGAGCCTGTCGCTCCTGCAGTAGTAGAGCAAAATGTTCAGATTGCACCTGTTGAGCAAACACCTGCACAATCAGAACAACAAGTTGTACAAGTTGAGCAAAATAATTCAAATAATCAAATGTAATTTAAAAGAGGTATTTCAAATACCTCTTTATTAATTGTTTGGATTTATAAGTGAGAGAGAAACTTTTTCTTTCTCTTTATTTATATCTATTACATAACATTTAACTATATCTCCAACACTTAATACTTCGCTTGGATGTTTAATATATTTATTAGTTATTTTAGATATATGTACAAGAGCATCATTATGTAGGCCAATATCTATAAATGCACCAAAATCAACTACATTACGAACCGTTCCTACTAATTCCATATTCAATTTTAAATTATCTATTGTTAATATATCACTTTTTAATAGAGGCATTTCATAATTATCTCTAAAATCTCTATTTGGTGCTTTTAACGATTCAACTATATCATTTAATGTATACATATCAATATCTAATTCTTTTGATATAGTAGGTATATCAATATTATTTAATTTATCAATTAATTCTTTACTTCCAATATCTTTTGCAGATAAATTAATATGTTCTAATAGTTTTAATGTTTTATCATAACTTTCTGTATGTATATTAGTAACATCTAATGGATTAGTACCATCAATTACTCTCATAAATCCAATAGATTGTTCATATATTTTATCATTTAATAGTTTTTTCTTTTTAATTTCCTCTCTAGACTTTATTTTTCCATTTTCTTCTCTATATTTGATAATTTTATCAATAGCACTTTTAGTAAGACCGGAAATATATTTAAGTATAGAAGGGGAAGCTGTATTAATATTTACGCCAACATTATTAACACACTTAGATACTGTAAAATCTAAACTCTCAGATAATTTCTTTTGAGATACATCATGCTGATATTGACCAACCCCTATAGATTTAGGATCTATTTTTACGAGTTCATTTAATGGATCTTGTAGGCGTCTTGCTATAGAAATAGCACTTCTTTTTTCAACAGTTAAATCTGGGAATTCATTTATAGCAAGTGGGCTAGCAGAATATACTGAAGCACCTGCTTCTGATACGATAGCATATTTACATGTTTTAATATCTTGTAATGTTTCACTTACTAGTTTTTCACTTTCACGAGATGCAGTACCATTTCCAATGGATATTAATTCTATATTATATTTACTAATTAAATCTTTTAACACTTTTTTAGATTGTTCCCATTCATTTTTAGGTTCATGTGGATATATAACAGATATATTTAATACTTTTGATGTAGAATCAACTACAGCAAGTTTACAACCAGTTCTAAATGCAGGATCAAATCCTAAAACAGTTTTATCTTTCATAGGGGGAATTAATAATAAATTCTCCAAGTTTTCTTTAAATACTTCTATAGATTCATCTTCACTTTTCTCAGTAAGTTCACTTCTTATTTCACGTTCAATAGAAGGTCCAATTAATCTTTTATAACTATCAGTTATAGCTTCTTCTATATATTTATTAGTTGGGCTTTCTTTTTTAATTAATTTACTTTTTAAATATGATTCTATATCATCAGTATTTATATCTATAGAAACACTTAATATCTTTTCATTTTCACCTCTATTAATAGCTAGTACTCTATGAGGCTTAATATATTTAACATTTTCATGAAAGTCGTAATACATTTCATATGTTTTATTTTCATCAGAAGCATTCTTTTTTAATTTAGAAACTATAATACCATTTTTATAAAAATAACTTCTAATCCATTTTCTAAAATAAGCATTATCACTAATCCATTCAGCTATTATGTATTTTGCACCCATTAAAGCATCTTCTTGAGTCTTAACATTTTCATTTAAGAATTTATTAATCATTTCATTCGTTAAATTGGAAGGTTCACTCATTATTATTTTAGCTAGTCCTTCCAATCCATTTTTAATTGCTTCAGTTGCTTTTGTCTTTTTCTTTTCTTTAAATGGGGCATATATATCTTCAACTTCAACAAGCTTTTTTGCTTCCATTACATTATTTTTAATTTCATCAGTTAATAAACCTTTTTCATCTATTAGTCTTATAACATCTTCTTTTCTTTTTAATAAATTAACTTGATATTCATATACCTCATTGATTTTCCTTATTTGTTCTTCATCTAAAGCACCAGTTGCTTCTTTTCTATAACGAGCAATAAATGGAATAGTATTTCCATCTTCCAATAGTTTTAAAACAGTCATTGCTTGTTCACTTTTAATATTTAATTCTTCACTTATTTCTTTAATAATATCTTCATTCATTTTTAAACTCCTAACATTACTATTTTACCAAATAATTAACTAAAGTACCAACCTTTGAAACACTCTATTTACAATGATTTTTCTTGACTTATTACCAATTATAGAGTATTATTTATATGTGCCCTGGAGACATACTCAAGAGGCTGAAGAGGCGCCCCTGCTAAGGGTGTAGGTCGGGAAACTGGCGCGAGAGTTCAAATCTCTCTGTCTC
>OMST01000002.1 GCA_900313815.1 uncultured Eubacteriales bacterium | reverse complement strand
CAGGTGTGGCGAAATTGGCAGACGCACTAGACTTAGGATCTAGCGGAGCAATCCATGGGGGTTCAAGTCCCTTCACCTGCACCACTGAAGATATTATATGCTAACAGAAATGTTAGTTTTTTATTTCAATAAATAAAAAACAATTCTTTATTGAATTGTTTTTTGCATTATTAATTGCATATATTTTGAAACATCTGGATTGCTTTGTTTCCATTCATCTAAATTATTAAATCCATTATTTTTAGCAATTCTTTCAATATCACGTATTATTGATCTATCAATAATATCTAGATATTTTTGTCCCTCATCAGTAAGCTTTATCAAGCTTGAGTCTCCATATTTGAATAAACCCATATCAATTTTTAATGTCATTTTATCTTCTAAAGACATATTATTTAAAACTTCATCTTGAGTATTATTAGCAACTGCATCTTTAAAAGTATTAATTCTTCTTTCTTTAATAATTCTATTTGCTGCCTTTATTTTTTGTGCAATTGAGTATTCCCCATTGTTTAATGCATAAACATGTAATTCTAATCTTATTAATAAATCTATTTCACTCAATAAATCAGCAATATCTTCAAAAGACCAATTTTTCATTTTTAAGATTGATAGTATTCCATCTAAGCGTTTTATGTCCAATGAATCCAGATCTTGTATTAAATTATTATAAGTATTTCTTTCATTATTAAAATTATTTCTCCAGTTAGCATCATGTATTGATTTTATGTTTTCCATAATAATCCCCCCTTTTTTATCAAGCAATGCAAATTATATCATATTTGATACAATAAGTCAATTTGACAATGCATATTTAGCATTATATAATAAATTTGAAATGTATTTAGGAGGTTTTTATGGAATTGTTTGAAGCAAGGAAAAAAGAATATTTAGATGAACTAAGAAGTAAGATATATTTACTAGATAGAATAAATTTCAAAGATAATCCAGAACTTGAACAAAAAGGTATGGAACTTTTATTAGATCCAAAGACAGATAAAGATTTACAAGCGGCATCTATTGTATTTAAACTATTATATGATACTGCTGATTTGGAAGATAGATCTTATAACGGAAATGTCAAAGAAATACCTTTAACGGAAAATATTGGAGTAAATTTACTAGTTGAAATTATAAATGCATTAAAAAAAGATGAGAATACAGCGCCTATCTTTGAAAAAACTAGAAAAAACGCCGCAAAAGCTTTATATGGTATATCTGTTGCCTATATGAATGGACTTGCTGATACAATTGAATATATAGCACAAAAATGTGGTTATAATATTTATGATAGATTGGATTTAATGCAGTTAAAATTATATTTAGATAAAGCTATTAATCTTGCGAAGGCAGAAGATCCTACAACATCACACATAAATATTTTACAAGTTGAAAAATTAGATGATTTATATAATTTCTATAATGAATTCCATCAATTATGTGAGGAAGGTAAATTAGAAAAGGGAAAAATATATAAAAAAAGAAGTAATAATTAATTATTACTTCTTTTTAATATTAATTGTTTAATATTCTTAATGAATGCACTATATTCCCAGAAATTAGGATGATATGAATATTGATTTAATAATTTAATAATCTCAGGATCTTCTGTTAAAGTATAGTATGTTTTTATTAAAGCAAGTTTTTTATAAGTTAATGCTTCATCATATAAATCACTTTCAAATATATCAACTATGCAAGATTTAATAAGTACTTGATACCATCCAAAATCAAATGGATCTTTATATATTTCGTCATCTTCTGAAATATAACTAGGTATTGGTTGATCTTCAAATTGTAATTCATATAAATATCTAGAAGATAATTTTTCATATTCTTTATTTCTATTTTCTTCATCTAACAAATTTAATGCTGGATTATCTAATAAATATAGTAATTTATATTTTGCTATATTTAATTCTTCATTTTCTCCATATTTGTTTTGTAATTCATCTAAACATTTAATATATTGTAAATAAAATAATTTATTTGTTCTAGATCTAGGAGTATATATTATTCTATTCCCCTCTACCCCATATTTTATTAATTTATGATTTATTTCACTTCTATATTGTTCTTCATCAAATGAATCAGTCTCATATACATATTTAAAATCTAAACCTTTTAAATCATCATAAACTCTAAATTTAGTAGGATTACTTACATCTATAAATAATGTAAACATATAAGCATCATCTAATACTTCTTCTACTAAATTAAAGCTATCTTCAAATCTTTTATCATAGTATTTGTTTGAATAATCTAAAGGCCAATAATATTGTAATGGATTTTTTTTATCAAATGTACTAGCAGATGCAAAGCAATCTTCTACATACTCTTTAGGACATAAAATTATATGTTTATAAAATTCATTTCTTTTTTCTAATAATTCTAATATTTGACTATGTATTTCTTCTTTATTAGAACTATTCATATATTTTAAGTATAGTTCAGCTATTAATACTTCAAATTCTAAATATTCATATAACATATTAGATATTTTATTTAATTTTAATATCTTTTTTAATTCATAGTCAAATCTTATCAAATATATAGCAGCACCTGTAAATGGATAATCATATGTATCTAATACCTTATACAAATCATCTAATGATATACTACTATCTAATTTTATATATTTTTCATCTATAGTAAATAAATCTTTATTTAATTCTAAGAAATTATCAAAATCATCTGCTTCATTAAGCATAGTTACATAATAAGAATCATCTTCAGCATTTAATTTTTCTATAAAATCTTTAGGATATTCTTTTAAAGCAGATATTTCCATTTTTCTACTATTATTAAATCTAAGATTCAATAATAATGCTAAAAATGTAGTATAACCATAATTTATATTATAGTGTTTGATATTTTTCATATTCTCCCCCATAAATAATAGCATTTATTATAATTCATAATTTATTATTTGTCCATATTAATAATTAATAGTATAATAATATTTAGGTGATAATATGTTATATTATTTTATTGGAATTAAAGGAAGCGGTATGAGTAGTCTTGCTCAAATAATGCATGATTTGGGATATAAAGTTGAAGGAAGTGATAAACCAGATCATTTCTTTACTGAAGTTCCTTTACTAGAACGTGGCATTAAAATTAACGAATTTAATGAATCAAATATAAATAATGATATGATAATAGTACAAGGTAATGCTTTTACCGAAGAAAATGTCGAAGTTAAAAAAGCATTAGAATTAAATTTAAAGATATATACATATCAAGAAATGATAGCAGAAGTTACAAACAATACTAAATTAATAGCGGTATCAGGGTGTCATGGAAAGACTTCTACAACTACTATGTTTAAGAATGTTTTAAAGCCTTTTGGAATTAATTATTTAATTGGAGATGGAACTGGGTATGCAGATAAGAAAAATGATTATTTTGCTTTAGAAGCATGTGAATATAAAAGACATTTTTTATCATATAATCCTTACTACGCTATTGTAACTAATGTTGAGCTTGATCATACAGATTATTATAAAGATTTAGATGATGTTATGGATGCATTTAATGAATTTATTAATAAAGCTAAAAAAGCAGTAATAATGTGTGGAGATGATTCTAATACTAGAAAGTTAAAAACAAATAAAAAAGTATTATTCTATGGTTTTAATGATAATAATGATGTAACTTTAAAAAACATAAAATATATGGACAATAATACCAATGCGAATGTATATATAAATAATGAATTATATATGAACTTAACTTTTCCATTTAATGCAGATCATTTATTATTAAATGCATTATCAGTAATTGCTATTTGTTATTTAGAAAATTTAGATAAAGAAATAGTAAAAGAACAAGTATTAAAAATAGAACATGCTAAAAGAAGATTTATAGAAGAAAAATTTAAATCTAATATTTTAATTGATGATTATGCTCATCATCCAACTGAAGT
>OMST01000005.1 GCA_900313815.1 uncultured Eubacteriales bacterium | reverse complement strand
GCTTTCTTAGCAGGTTTTTCTTCTTTAACTTCTTCTTTTGCTGGTGCTTCTTCACTAAAGTCATCTAGTTCAACAACCTTAGTTTCAACTTTAATATCTTTTGCTGGTGCTTTAACAGTTTCATCTTCAGTTACATAATCAACTAATTCTAAACCATTAGCTTCACAAACAGCATTAGCTAAAACTCCTAATACAACTTTAACACTTCTAACAGCATCATCATTTGCTGGAATTGGGAAGTCTACATCATCTGGATCACAGTTAGTATCTACAATACCAAAAACAGGAATATGTAATTTTCTTGCTTCTTTAATTGCATTTAATTCTACTCTTGGATCTACTACAATAATAGCTTTTGGTAAGCTTTCCATACCTCTAATACCACAAAGAAGTTTATTTAATTTTTCATATTCTTTTTGAATCTTAGCAACTTCTTTTTTAGGTAGTAATTCAAATTTACCGTCTTTCTCCATAGTCTCAATTTCAACTAGTCTTTTAATTCTTTCTCTGATAGTTCTGAAGTTAGTTAAAATACCTCCTAACCATCTTTCTGTCACATAATAACTGTTGCATCTTGTAGCTTCTTCAATACTAGCATCTTTAGCTTGTTTTTTAGTACCTACAAATAGAACCTTACCACCGTTTTCACAGGCTTTAAGAAGTTCAGCGTAAGCTTCTTCTATTTTTTCAACAGTTTTTTGTAAATCGATAATATGAATATCATCTCTAGTTGTAAAAATGTATTCCTTCATTTTAGGATTCCATCTTTTAGCTTGATGTCCAAAATGAACACCTGCTTCTAATAAATAACTTTTTGCAATAACTGCCATAATTTTCTCTCCTTTCGTTAATTTCTTCTGCCTATCTTTAAATTAATATTCACTTAAATATTATTTAAGCACTAGAATATTAAATCAATAGACATGTCTTTTTTCTTAAAGCCAATTTATTTTAACACAATTTAATAAAAAAGAAAAGAGTTTTTTCAAACTCTATCCTATACATGATAAATCAAAGTCTAGTATTACTCCAATTAGTCTAACTATATATGGGATTACTTCTATTACTAATAAAACTATTCCTATTGTTACACATTTTTTAGTTGCTGCTTTTACTTTAACTTCATCTTTAGCTGTTACAGCTGGTATTAATGTTATCATTGATACTAAGATTGCTACTATTGGGGCTAGTATTCTAATTATTCTTATTAATCCATTTACTATTTTATATCCAGCATCTCCAAATATTTTTTTACAATTTGCTTTACTTCCAAATCCAGTCCCTCCTCCTATATCAGGTATTTTAAAACTATATCTAGAAGCAGACATACTATTATATGATTGAATTGAGTCGCCATACTGTTGTTGCGAAGGTGATGATGAACCCGGATAACCAACTTCTATATTACAATATACTCCAGTCCCACTTCTACCACCATCAGTTATCAATGTTGCTGGAGGACATGTTCCAGAACTAAAATCCTCCGGTTTAGCATTCGTGGTTATATTGGTACATGTAGTTGATTCTGTAAATATCTCTTGGGTACTTTTTTTATAATGCAACACAGCATTATAATTACCAGATGAATATAAACAGTCGATTGAATCACTTTCGGGTTCACTGCTGGATGATGAACTACCACTATGGGTTGCACCTGTAGGGGAGCTGCTTTGAGAACTACTTTTACCAGAACTAGAGCTTGAAGATGTGCCCGCAGAACCACTGCTTGAGTTACCGCTTTTAGAAGATCCGGATGAAGAATTACTTGGATGTCCACCGCTACCTGAACCGCTTCCTCCTTGACCTCCACTTGGATTGCCACCACCACCGGAGCTACTACCTCCTTGGTCTCCACTTGGATATCCACCGCTACCTGAACCACTACCTCCTTGGCCTCCACTTGAATTGCCACCACCACCGGAGCTACTGCCTCCTTGGTCTCCATTATCTACATATGAATTTTTTTCGTCTAGTGCAATAGAATATGGTTTTCCATTAACTATCTGAGCATCTTTTTTATAAACAGATAAGTTAAATGTAGTTATTCTATTACTATTTGTGCTATAAGATACAACATATAGTTCTTCTAGACACATTAATTTGCCATTACTTGTAGTAAAATTTGTAGAATTTAATTTATGTTGATATTCAATATAACTATTATCTGACTTAGCAGTAAATTTATAATTATCGGTATTATAAGTTACTATTAAATGACCATAAACACACTTCAATGAAGATGCATTTATATTTGTGCTAAATATTAAGAACATAACCATTGCACAAATAAATATATTTAATTTTTTCATTATAATCACCTATTCTCATGTTTCATTTTACAACATTTTTCTGTATTTGAAAATAGATTTACACAATAAATATATTATTATAGAAAAATTATCTTATTTATAGTATAATTATTATGGTGGTTTATGTGGGAGAAACATCATATAAAAATAGAGGTATGTTTTTAGAAAATATGATTAATGAATCTAATACATACTATAACAGTGTTGATAGATGTTTAATATATAAGAAACCTACTCCTATTAAAGTATTGAATGTTACTTATCCAAATAATAGATCACATTTAATTGATAAAGCTGTATATTCATCTATATCAACATTAGATTATAATGGAATATATAGAGAAAAATATATTGAATTTGATGCTAAAGAATGTCATAGTAAAACATCTTTTCCATTATCAAATTTAAAAGAACATCAATTTGATCATATTAAAAAAGTAATTAAACAAAAAGGAATAGCATTCTTAATTATAATGATGAATAATGAATTTTATTTATTAAAAGGAGAAGATATAATTGAGTTTGTTAATTCTAATATTAAAAAATCTATTGATTATGAATATATAAAGATTAAGGGATATAAGATAATTGAAAGTTATACTCCTAGACTTAAATATTTAGATGCAGTAGATAGTGCTTATTTTAAGGAGAACATATGAGAGGAAATATAAAAAGAAATAAAAAGGAAAAAGATATAAAAGTTAAAGAAAAGAAAGTTAAAAATAAAACTAATAAACCAAGAAAGAAAATAAGATTTAGATTCTTTTATTGGTTACTTGTATTAATGGTATTTTTTGCTTTATGTGTTTTTTTAGCGGGAATAGGATTTGGATACTATATAATTAAGAGTGCTCCAGAATTTACTGCTGAAAAAATGTTTGAAAAAGAAGCTACAAGAGTATTTGATTCTAAAGGTACTTTAATTGCTACATTAGGTAGTGAAGTACGTGAAAAGATTAAATATGATGAAATACCACAAGTTTTAGTAGATGCGATTATAGCAACAGAAGATTCAAGATTCTTTCAACATAATGGATTTGATGCCCCTAGATTTATTAAAGCATCATTAACTCAAGTATTAGGACGTGGTGGTGGTGGTGCCTCTACTCTAACAATGCAACTTTCCAAATTAGCATTTACATCTACAGAAGCAAGTGGTTTTGCTGGTATAGTTCGTAAATTTACTGATATATATATGGCTGTATTCAAAATGGAAAAATATTTCACTAAATATGAAATATTAGAATATTATGTAAACACTCCATGTATGGGTGGAAATATTTATGGTGTTCAACAAGCAAGTAAATATTATTTTGGAAAAGATGCTAAAGATTTAAATTTAGTAGAAGCTGCAATGATAGCTGGTATGTTCCAATCACCTAATGGATATAATCCATATGTTAATCCTAATGATGCTAATGGAAGAAAAAATACTGTTCTTTCATTAATGAAAAGACACGGATATATAACAGAAGAACAATATAAAGCTGGTACTGCTGTTGAAATAAAAGATTTATTAAATGGTGGAGCGACTTCAACAAATGAATATCAAGGATTTATTGATACAGTTGTTCAAGAGATAATAGATAAAACTGGTAATAACCCATATGATGTTCCAATGCTAGTTTATACAACAATGGATAAAGAAAGACAAGATGTAATAAATAATTTCTATAAAACACATACATTTAGAGATGATAAAATTCAAGTTGGTGTAGCTATAGTAGATGGTAAAAATGGTGCTTTAGTAGCAGTTGGTGCTGGTAGAAATAAAACTGGTGCTATGACACTTAATGTAGCAACATTTGCTAATCAAATGAAAAGACAACCAGGTTCAACAATTAAACCTATTATGGATTATGGACCTGCTATTGAATATGAGAACTTAAGTACTTATGGACCATTTATAGATGATAAAACTCCATATGGAAGCAGTTATATGCGTAACTTTGGTGGTAATTTCTCTTATTCAGTTATGTCTACAAGAGATTGTTTAAAGAACTCTATTAACTCTTGTGCATTACAGGCATTTGGATTAACATCACAAGAACAAAAAATAGAATTTGTAACTAATCTAGGAATTGATCTTGGTAAAAATGTTACTGGTATTCCTCAATCATATTCAATTGGTGCATTTAATGGTACTACCCCAGTAGAAATAGCTGCAGCATATGCCGCATTTGGAAATGGTGGATATTACACAGAACCATATACAGTAACTAAAATAGTATATACAGAAAATGATGAGGTTTGGGAACCAACAATAGTAAGAGAAAGAGTTATGAAACCTCAAACAGCATATATAATTGCTAATATATTAACTGGAGCTACTCCTGGAACTGTTAATGTACCAGGAACAAATGTAGCTACTAAGACAGGTACTACATCATATGACACAGCAGAATTAAAAAAATATGGACTAAGTAGTTCAGTTGTACCAGATTCATGGATATCTAGTTTTTCACCAGATTATGGACTTTCTATATGGATGGGATATACTGACTGGTTAACTTCTGAAACAGTTAAAAATAAATGGTATTTACCAAATAGTTATGCTGGAACTGAAAGACGTAAAGTTTTAGGAGAAATAGCTAATAAGATATTCCCTAGAAATTCAAAATTCTCTAATCCAGGTGGAATTGTATCTGCTCAAGTTGAATTAGAAACAATACCTCCTCAAAAACCTAGTGATTATACTCCAAATGATTTTAGAGGTTCATTCCTATTTATTGCTGGAACTGAACCAAGTGAAGTTTCAAATAGATTTGCTAAATTAAATAGTCCATCTAATGGTACTTATACTATTAGTGGTAAAAATTTAAATTTATCTTGGACTACTCCTGGTATACCTGATGCAGCAGATAATCAATATTTAACTTCTTATTTCAATGAAGGATATACAATATGGGCTGAATATTATTTAAGTAAACGTTTAGAATATAACACTAATCATATTGGAAGCTTTGGATTTGATGTATATCTAACAAGTGGAGAAACTTCAATATATCTTGGATGGACAGAAACTCCTAACTTTACAGTAGATCTTTCTAAATATACTGGTATATATGATGGATTTATAGTAAAAAGTGCATATAAAATATTTAAAGATAATGCATCTGAAGGCATTAAAATATTATTTGAACACCCTATAAATGAAGAAACATATGAAGTTACAATGACAGGCTTATCTCAAACAATCTATGTTGGAGATAGATGGAAACCACTTAATATATCAAATGTTACATCAATAACTTTTAATGGAAAAGAAATATTAAATGATATAGAAAACTTAGAGGTAGAACTTTTATCAATCACTTTAGACGGCAATACTGTTGAACAAAGCGCACTACCTACTAAAGAAGGTAAATATACTGTTACATATAAAGTATCATTTGAAAATAAATCAAAAACTATAAATAAAAAAATTACTCAAACAGTAATTGTAAATAAAAAAGTTGTAGATAATTCATCATCAAGTGTGAAACCAAGTTCATCTTCGGTTAAACCATCAAGTTCATCTCAGAATTAATTACAACTTTTTGTTTGCTTACAAATATTTTTTAAGCCACATTTATCACAATGTGGTTTTTTACTAGTACATATATATCTACCAAATAATACTAGTTGGGAATTTACCCTATTCCAATCTTCTTTATGAAAATACTTTTTCAACTTAATTTCAGTTTTTAAAACATCATCTTTTTTAGTAGTAATACCTAATCTTTTAGATACTCTAAATACATGTGTATCTACTGCAAAAGAAGGAACATCAAATAAATGAGACAATACTACACTAGCAGTCTTTCTACCTACTCCAGGTAAAGATTCTAAGTATTCTCTATCATTCGGAACATATCCTCTATCTTTTATTCTAGACACTATTTCTTTAAAATTGTTTGATTTAGTTCTATGAAAACCTATTCTTTTTATATAATTAGAGATTTCATTTATAGATAATGTGTCTAGTTTTTCTAAAGAATCATATTTTTCGTATAAATCTTTTGTTACTAGATTAACACTTTTATCTGTTGTTTGAGCTGATAACATAACTGATAATAATAATTCATAATCTTTATTATAATTTAGTTCACATTTAGCATCAGGAAATAGCCTATTTAATTCATTAATAATAATGTCACTATTATTCATTTTCATCTAGCCAATCATAATCAAATAATTCTTCTTGATTTTTATCCTCTTTTAAATGCTTTTTAATGCCTTTTTTAGACCATTCATATACAATTTTATCAATGTACTTAAAATTCCTTACATCGTTTAAAATAGCCTCTTTTAATGCTCCTTTTATAATATCATCAGATATACCACTTTCTAACCATTTATTTATCATTTCATATTCAAAAGAAGATAAAGTTCTTCCTAATTCTTTTTCAAATAAAGCATATATATCTACATCATTATTTTCTGTTTTCTTATTTAACGCTAAACGATCATATAAAGGATCTAAATTAACTTTTTCAATAACTTCACCATTCTTATTAACAACATTCATTTCAATATATTTTTTATTTAATAAACTACTAAAGGTATCAACTGCTTTTTGTTCATCAAATCCTAATGTTTTACTAATGTTATTAGCATCTAAATATTCAGACACATTAATAAAATAAAGAATTAATAAAAATTCATCTAAAGTTATATCTATATTACTAATACATTTAATTATATTACTATTAACAACAAAATCTTTACTAGTAAACATTTTTCTCAAATCACTCATTATGTCCTCCTTTAATAGTATTACATATATTTTTTTCTTTATTTGAAAGTGGTAATTCTGTATCTATTTGAGCCCACACTTCCATTTTATCACAGTTTGGTTTTATATTACTATAATTAATATATAAATAAGACTTAAGATTATATTTATCTACCAATTCGAAGAATTTAATATAATTTTGGCTTTCAAATATTTTATCTAATTCTTTCTTTATATATTCTTTAGGTACTTCATTTAATAAAGATGCATTATTTATTAAAAATTCTTCTATTTCTTTATCTAAATCAAAGTCTAATATAGAAGCAAATCTTATTGCTCTTATAATTCTTGTTTTATCTTCATTAAATTTATTATAAGTATCTCCTACTACTCTAATAATTCTATTATTTAAATCTTTCTTTGCATCTAATAAATCTATTATATTTCCATCTATATCCATAGCGATTGTATTTATAGTAAAATCTCTTCTTAATAAATCTTCTTTTAAATCTTTTGCATATTCTAGCTCTATGGGTTTATTTTTATAATATTCTAATTCTTTTCTATACGAAGTTATAGCATAAGTAATATTATCTTTATTTATATGATATGAATAATATTCTTTATTAGCCTTACCAATACCATTAAATATATTAATAATATCTTCTATTTTAGCATTAGTACATATATCTATATCATAAGAATCTAAAGAAAGAAGATAATCTCTAACATATCCTCCTACTACAAAAGCTTCAAATCCATTATTAATTAATTTATTTAGTATTTCTTTCATAAGAATATTCTATCATATGTTAAAGCAATAAAAAAAGCCTTTCGGCCTTTTTTATTAATTTAAAGCATCTTTTAATTTGCTTCCAGCTTTGAATGATGCAACTACCTTTGCAGGGATTTTAATTGCAGTCTTAGTTAAAGGATTGATTCCTTGTCTTGCAGCTCTTTTTTTAGCAGCAAATGTTCCAAATCCTACTAATGCAACTTTTCCTTCTTTCTTAAGTCCAGTAGTAACACCTTCTAGAACAGCATCTAATGCTCTTCCAGCATCAGCTTTAGTTAATCCGGCTTTAGCAGCAACGAATTCTACTAATTCAGTTTTACTCATCGTAAATTACCTCCCATATAATTTATCAAGCACAGTATTCACATACGATGCTTACATATTAATTGTAGCATAACTACCTAAAATTGCAAGAGATTTGTATATATTTTATAAAAAAAATAAGCTTTTTTGCTTATTTTTCACAATTAGGACAATACTTTTGCCCATCTTTTTCTACAATTAAGCCCCCACAATCAGGACACACCTCTCCATTGGGTTTATCCCATAAGGCATAATCACACTTAGGATAATTATTGCAACCATAGAAAGTTTTACCTCTCTTGGTTTTCTTTTCTATTATTTTATGACCACATTTAGGGCAATCACATATTTCAACTATTTGTTTTTCTTCTTTTTGAATATATTTACATTCAGGATAGTTAGAACAAGCTACAAAAGAACCATACTTTCCTTTTCTTATTACTAAACTATTACCGCATTGTGGACATATATCTCCAGTTTTCTCTGGTCCTTCTTTTTCCATATCTTTAAATGCTGTTTTTAATAATGGATCAAAATCTTGATAGAATTTATCTAATACTTCATACCATACTAATTTATCATCTGCTATATCATCAAGTTCTTTCTCCATATTAGCGGTATAATTTACATTTATTATTGATGAAAAGAATTCTTGTAACTTATCTGTTACTTTAACACCAGTACTGGTTGGATAGAATTTTTTATCTTTAATTGTTACATATTTTCTTTCTTTTAAAACACTAATTATTTTAGCATATGTACTAGGTCTACCTATTCCAAGCTTTTCAAGTTCAGCAATTAATTTTGCTTCAGTAAATCTTGGTTTTGGCTCTGTCCAGTGTTCTACCTTATAAACTTTATTTGCTATTACTACTTTAGATTTATAATCTTTAAATGGAAGCATTACATCTTCACTATCTTCATAATCTTTATATACTTTTAAATAACCATCAAAAATACATATTTGTCCACTAGCTCTAAATAAATATTCATGATTTTCTAAATCTATAGTTGTTACTTCCATTTTAGCATCAGCCATTAATGAAGATAATGTTCTAACATATATTAAATTATATAATTTATATTCTTCAGGCTTTAAATACTTTTTGATAGATTCTGGAGTTCTAAGAATACTTGTAGGTCTAATAGCCTCATGAGCATCTTGCACATTATCATTCTTTTTAGCGGTTTTAGCATAACCAATATATTCTTTACCATAATTATCAGCAATATATTTTTTAGTATCATTTACAAATATATCAGAAAGTCTAATAGAATCTGTTCTCATATATGAAATTAAACCAACAGTATCATCACCAATATTAATACCTTCATATAACTTTTGTGCTATAGACATAGTTTTAGAAGCAGGATATCCAAGTCTGTTAGATGCCATTTGAGTAAGTGTACTAGTTGTAAATGG
>OMST01000006.1 GCA_900313815.1 uncultured Eubacteriales bacterium | reverse complement strand
TAAATTGCAAAAGCGAATAAAAGTGTCATATGTTTGTTTGGGAAAACCTCTAGTGTGTCTATATTATAAAGATTGAAGTGCGGACTAAGTGGTGATCGAGTGATCATATACGGTAACTTATGATTTGTATCTTTAAAGAGAAATCGCCCTCGGGTAACCAAAGGTAGGTACTAGAGAAATTCTACTCGACCAAAGCCGTAAAATTAATTTATAGTATTCCATGCTATTTTCTAATATAAGGAGTTTATTAAAAATGAAAAAAGATTATTGGATTCTTAAAGCATTTTTGATAACTTTTTTTATAGCCTTAATTTTTAGTAGCGCATCTAATTTACTAATATCCAAATATAATAACTCATTATTATTAACAGTTATATGTATATTATTTGTATTTATTGGTATTTTATTTGATATTATTGGTACCGCAACATTAACCGGTAATGAAGCTACCTTTCATGCAAAAAGTTCTAAAAAGATAAAAGGCTCTAAAGAAGGGGTATATTTAATAAAAAATGCAAATAGGGTTTCAAGTATATGTAATGATGTAATAGGCGATATTTGTGGTATAGTAAGTGGTTCTGTGGGCGCTATGCTTGCAATAAATATATCTGTAAGTTTAAATATATCTGTTGTATTAACTACTTTATTAATTAGTTCAATTATTTCATCATTGACGGTTGGTGGTAAAGCAATAGGAAAAAAATATGCCATTAAAAATAGTGATAATATTATTTTCTTAGTAGCCAGTATATTAAGTAATTTCAAAAAACAATAAAAAACTAATATAATTTATATTAGTTTTTTTACATTTTATAACGACATTTCTTCTTCAGCTGATAAGTCATGAGAATTCATTCTTTCTTCGACTTTTTTAGTAGACATAGCTATCTTTTTCTTACATTGATGCAACAAATCTTCAATCATATAACTATATTTTCTACATTCATCACCACGTTTATTAACCTTGCTATAATTTGCTTTTACTCCATGTTTTTGAAATTTTAACTCGGCTTCTTTCTGCTCAACTTCTTCTGCTTTTTTAGTATATAAAGGACTAATTTCTATATATTTTTCTTCCAATCTATCAATTGTTGTATTACTAGCAAACTTTTCAGTCTCTAATTTTCTACGTGTAATTTCACGTAGTTTTTCAAACTTTGCTCTTAATTGATCATTATTTGCTATTACTTCTCCATTTGAAAATGGCACAGACATATCTTTTTTCCTAAAGTTAGATAGTACTAATGTATTTATTACTTTCGAATTCTGTGGCGCAACATATGTTTTTCCGTCTATATCAATTATTACTGCAACCCCATTATTAGTGCAATATGTACCTATATTATTTTCTCTAGTAAGTCCATCGTATTTCAAATAGCTTGTATAGTGATTTCCTCGATTATCAACTAATCCTTCTATATCGATAAGCCAACTATTAAGTGCAGGCCCTATTTTTTTAATAAGATTTCTATCAGCTATTTCTTGTAATTGTTGTCTAATAATTTTTTCTCTTTCAGTAATATTAGTAGGCACTTCATCAACAAGCGTTTCTTCAACTTCAGTTTTCACTTCTTCAGGTTCAAAAAACTCTTCATTATCTTTTTCTTCATGTAGAACAAAGCCGTCTTTAGTAAGTGTTCCATACTTTGAAACTACTGCTTTTAATTCCTTTGGTGATATTAATTTTTTAGAACTTAATATAGAAGAGATTTCTTCATGTAATGTTTTTAATCTTTGCAATTCTCTTCCTGCTTTATTCTTCATTCTTTCACTTGCTTTTAACAAGTAACCTTCATTTCTTATTTTTTCACTTAAATCTCTTGAACTTATTGTTAATTCTTCATATGGACCACATAATTGAATATATAAATCTTCATATTCCTTACCTTCATTAAAGCGTTTACTAATGACTTTTAATCTATCTAATTTTTTAGAAACTACATCATTATGAACTATTTTTTCTCCATTTGAAAAAGGTACTGATAATGAAGAATCTTTTTGATATCCACATTTTTTTATTTGATTTTCAATATAAGAATTTAATGGCGCAAAGAAAGTTTTACCGGCTTCATCTACAAAAACTATCATTCCATTTGAAATATTATATGTTCCAGTATTAGCCGTTTTCATTATACTGTCATATTCTAGCTCACTTTTAGGTGACTCATGTTCTTTTCCATCAACGTCAATATATTCTAAAGAATCAACATTTATTGAAAACTCATACACATTTTCTGGTAATGGCTTAATTCCTTTTTTCTGAGATATGCTTCTAATATCATACTCAGCTAATTCTTCTAAATATTTTTCTCTTACACGATTAGGATTATTTTTATTTTTAATACTCTCCCAATCTTTTTTAAACCTATCATTATTTACTACGTCTTCTCCATTTGACATCGGAACATTTACTATTCCTTCTTTATAACCAGCAAGAAATAATTTGGCTCTTATTTCAGATGTATTTGGTAAAATATAAGTATCACCATATTTGTCTACGAATGCAACAACACCATTATTAAATTGATATTGCATTTCATGGCCAGATTGTTTTTGATATTCACTAACAGCGCCACCAGGAAATCTAAAAGATATTCCAGTACAACAAATGCTTAATTCATATAATTCTTTTTGATATTTTTCTTTTTCCATACTTTCTCCTATTATGATTATATCACCAATATTTTTATCAGCTTAAACTACTGTATGTATTTTTACATTATTAATGTAAATAAAAAGATTTAGATTATCTATTACTTCTAAATCTTTCTTTTTCATCAAGTATTTTCTTTCTTAATCGAATTGCTTCGGGAGTTACTTCTACAAGTTCATCCTTCTCAATAAACTCTAATGCTTCTTCTAATGAAAATGTTTTAGGTCTTGGAAGAATTATTGCTTCATCACTTGAAGAAGATCTCGTATTAGAAAATTCTTTATTCTTACATGGATTTACATTTAAATCATTTTCCCTATTATTAATTCCAACTATCATACCAGAATATACATCTGTTGCCGGTTCAATAATCATTGTACCTCTATCTAGTAAGTTATATAATGCATATCCAAATGATTTACCAGTTTCCATAGAAACTAAAACCCCATTTTTACGTCCGCTAATTTCACCAGCATAAGGTTTATATGAGTCAAAGCTACGTACCATAATGCCTTCACCTTTAGTATTTGTAATGAAACTGCTTCTATATCCTATTAGCCCTCTTGTTGGACAACTAAATTCTAATCTTACATAATTTTCTTCTGCAGGTTCCATTATTTCCATAGTACCTTTTCTTTCACTTAAATCTTGAATTATAGTTCCACTATATTCATTAGGCACATTTATAATTACTTTTTCATATGGTTCACACTTAACACCATCTATTTCTTTAAAAATAACCTCTGGTTTTGAAACACTTAATTCATAACCTTCTCTTCTCATGTTTTCTATTAATATTGATAGATGAAGTTCTCCTCTACCTGATACTTTAAATCCATCTCCATCAGGTAATTCTTCTACTTCAAGTCCAACATTACGTTCAAGTTCAGCCATTAATCTATCTCTTAAATGTCTACTAGTCACAAATTTGCCAACCTTTCCTGCAAAAGGACTACTATTGACTAGAAAATTCATTGATAATGTGGGCTTTTCTATTTCAATTTTAGGTAGTGGATCTATATGATTTACATCACATATAGTATCTCCAATAGATATTTCTGGGCAACCCGCAATAATTACTATATCGCCATAATATGCTTCATTAACTTCTTTTCTTTTTATACCTTCGTTAATAAATATTTTACTAATTCTTTCTTTAGTTAAACTTCCATCATTTTTAGATATTGCAACAGTTTCTCCAACTTTAATTTTTCCTTTATTAATTCTTCCTATACCTAATCTTCCAATATAATCATCATAATCTAAAGAAGATATTTGCAATTGTAAAGGATCATTTTCATTTCCTTCAAATGGTTTAGTTGTTTCTATTATGGTATCTAATAATGGTGTTATATCGTTATTGTCATCATTCTCATCATACTTAGCTATGCCTTGTTTAGCTATACCATATATAATTTTAAAATCTAATTGCTCGTTGTCAGCACCAAGTTCACAGAATAAATCGAATGTCATATTAACAACTTCTTCACTTCTTGCATCTTTCTTATCAATTTTGTTAATAAATAATATTGGTTTAAGTCCATTTTTTAAAGCTTCTTTTAATACAAATCTGGTTTGAGGCATTGGCCCTTCAGCAGAATCAACTAACAATACTACTGTATCAACGGTTTTAATGATTCTTTCAATTTCACTTGAAAAATCAGCATGTCCCGGAGTATCAACAATATTCATTTTATAGTCTTTATATCTTATAGCGCAGTTTTTAGCTGTTATAGTAATTCCTCTTTCACGTTCTAAGTCTCCGCTATCCATAACGCAATCTACAACTTGTTCATTTTCTCTAAATACTCCATTTTGCTTAAGTAATGCATCTACTAAAGTACTTTTACCAGCATCTACATGAGCAACAACAGCAAAATTTATAATTTTTTCCATATTTTACCACCCCTATACGCGTGTCCAAATAATAATACACTATTTTTACTATTTTTTCAAGAAAAACTTTAATTAAAACTCTGTTTTATCACTCTTACTGATATTTTATCATTTTGAGTAAATTGTTAAAATAATCAATTTTTGGCAAAATATTACTAGGTGTTATTATGGAAGAAGACATTAAATTTTATAATGAGAGAAAATTATATTCCATTATAGGAAGTAATATTAAATATTACAGAAGGTTATATAGTGTTACTAAAAAGGAAATAACACAAAATGATCTTGCAAAATTAATTAATACATCTACTTCTTTAATAGGAAACCTAGAAAGTAAAAACACTTATCAAGGAATAAGTGTTTACAATTTATATAAAATTAGTAAGATATTGGAAGTTCCAATTGATGATTTCTTTATTCAACATTAGATTCAAGTTCTTCAAAAAACTTTTCAATGGAAGTATTAAGAACTATAGATATTTTATATAGTGATAATAAAGATAGTCCTTCGCTTCCTTTAGTGCTTTCAAACTTTCGTATAAATTCTGGAGATACTCCTATATCAATAGCTAATTGTTCTTGAGTAATTCCATTAATTTTTCTATATTTAATTACATTATAAGCTATAGTTTCAATTATATTTTCATTAAAGTAAAAATCTCTTTTAAATTTAGTCATATAAATCACCTAAAATTATTTTACCTTGTTTCAAAATATAATAATGTAATGTTATACTATACAAACACTAATTATTAATTTATAATATATATAATCGCAGGTGATAATTATGAATCAAGAAAAATTAAATATTATTATTGGAAAAAATATTAAAAAATATAGAAAACTATATTCTAACAATGGGATGCATATGACCCAAGAAAGACTTGCTGAATTAATAAATGTATCTGTATCTCATATAAGTAGTCTAGAAAGTAGTAAATCAAAAAAAGGTATTAGTATATCTAATCTTTATAAAATCTCTAAAGTATTAAACATACCAATTCATAAGTTTTTAGAGGACAATGATGATAAATAAAATATTACAAAAAAATTATATTAATAACTCTTCTGAGATATTATCATTAGTAAATACTCAAGAATTTAAAAACTTATTAAAAAAAATTAAAAGCAAAAAAACAATTGTTCATTCACATTTAATTCATAAAGGAAATCATATAAATCCAATAGAACAATTTATATTCAATTTGGATAATTATATAAGTTTTTTAAAAGAAAATTTTTTACTTTGTCCATTTGAAATCAGATTAATTATAGAATTAACCCTTTATAATAAGGAAAATAAAATATTGGTGAATAATACATATTATTATGATGATATTAATTTATATAGAGCTGGTTTTAAAAAAATGATTATGCATAACTATTTAGAAAATTATAAAATACTTAGGCAATATATAAAAATTAAAAAAATGAATTTTAATGAACTTGTGTCTAAATTAAATACATTAAAAAATAAGGCTCATTATTATTTAGAAAATATAAATAATAATTTACCTTATTATATTGTTATAATTGATTATTTAGAAAACACATCAAACATGTGTGTATAACAGAAAGTAACTCTATTTGTTCCTTTCTTTTTTTCTTTTGCAAGATATCCATGTTCAACTAATTTGTTTAGTACTTTATTAACAGAATTAATATGTAACTTACATTCTGTAACAACATCATTAGTAGTAAAACATATTTTCTTTACAATAAATGGAAATACTTTGTAAATCGTCGTTCCTCCAATAACCTTTTTAAATTCTTCAAGATCTGCTTGATATATTTTATTTAGTTGCTTAATTTTTTTTATGTTTCTTGAGCATTGGTCTATTATACATTCTAGTATAAATTTAATAAAAGCCTCTAAGTCATCTTCTTCGGCACTTAATAATGTGAAGTATGTGTTTTTTAAATTTTCAATGCTTTCACTGATAAATAATATTGGTGCTTCTTTTCTATAATATGCAGCTTGTATTGGTAATATTACTCTACCAAGTTTACCATTTTCAGATGTGTATGGATGTATTCTTTCTAATTGAAAATGAGTAATTGCTTCGGCAATAAAAGGTTCATCCGTACATGAATTAATATAATCACACAAATTTTTCATTAAACTGTTTAATTCAGTGTAAACTGGCGGTATAAAAGATACACTTGAGCCGGCTAAGCCAGGCTTTAAAATATATGTCTGTGTCTTTCTTAAATGACCACTTCCTTTAGTTTTATTATTCTTGGAGCAATTATTCATCATTATTCTGTTTAATTTATTAAAGATATCTAAATCAAATCCATTTTGTCCAGTATATGTTACACCATTTAATAAAGTAGACTTAATATTGTTAAATATAGTTGTTTCATTGTTTTTATTTTTGTAGGGCATTAAGAACATTTCATAACTTTCGAGTTTACTATTATCAATTTTAAATGAATAATAAATATCAGATACAAAAGAGCATTCTAGAAAACTTCTATAATCATATGACATATTTTTTAAATAACCTTTATATTCACCATAAGCCTCTTTAGCGTTGCATAATAAACGTAAAATTTCAGGTGTAAAGTTATATTCCCTTGGCAATTTATTTGCTTTATATGGTTCCATATCAACCCTCCTATATATCAATTCTATCACAAAATAATAAAAAAATATACATATTTTAAAAATAATATGTATATTTAATAAGGATTTGGATATTCTAGTAATCCAAAACCAGATCCTGATTTCCAAATTATTTTATTATTCTTTATAACTAGTTCATAAACAATTTTGTATTTATAACTATTATCATCTTTTCTATCATAATAATATGTTAATGTTGTTTTACCGTCTTTTACAGGAATAAACTTCCAAATATCTTTTGAACTATTTAACAATTTTAAATTATCATTATTTTGTTCATATGACCATAATTCTTCCTTTCCCATAGAAGTATAATCTATTGTAATTGAATCTTTAAACTTTAATAAATAATTTCTTGGATAAAATAATATTATCAAAGATAATAGAATAGTAATACCAAATATAATAAAATATCTCATAATAATCACCAATAATATAATAACATTTTTAGGCAACAAAAAACAATCAGTTCTGATAAAACATGATTGCTCCGAGTTTCAGAAATTCAATTATGAATCATTTATATCAGAAAATATAATAATTAAATTATACAACTAATATAAACATCTCTAAATATTATCAGTATTTAGCATAATATCTTATCATTTTGAGTTTTGCTTTCTCAACGTTATAACATTTGTCCTTAGTAGATAAGCATTCTATTTCTTAAATTAATAAGAAGGATTAATATTTATAAATTTTTAAATAATATTATTATATATAAATTTAATTATATATTATATATAAGGTTAATTATATATAGATAAATAATTTATATAAACAATTAATAAATTAATATTAACTATAAATATAATTATTTAAGAAATAATATTACGTTGAATATAAATACTAATTTATATAGAACTATTTCACTAAAATAATTAAAATATAAATCTTAAACAATTATTTAAATAAATAATTAAATTTATGTAAATAATCTTACAAGAAATAATTCTAATTATCTATTGGACAAATATATCTTATCAAATATACATTTATGTGTCAATACTTTTTTTAAAAAAAATGTAAAAAAATAGAAATTTTACAATTTCTACTCTTTTAACAAATTACTTTTATCACTATATGAAGTGTGTAAAAGTTTGAAACTTTTCTCACTTAAAGGCTTTTTAAGAAAATTTTTATATAATATTTTAAGTTCTTTATTATCGTGTGAACATCTTACATTTCTTTGTAAATCGATATCAAATAATCCTTTTGATCTGTCTTCTCTATATTGATCTAGATCTTTTATTGGACATAATGGCTGACCACCACCACCTACACATCCACCTTTGCAGTTCATAACTTCTATAAAATGATATTTTTTATATCTATTATCTTTTAATAATTCTTCTAGGTTAGCCATTTGTTGAACAACTGCAACTCTTAATTTATATTTATCTATTGTTATTGTAGCTTCTTTTATACCATCATAGCCTCTTAATTCTGTAAATACTAATTCTTCTTTTTTTAGATTTGTTTTAGTCATTATGCGATGTAAAGTTCTAATAATTGATTCACATACACCACCAGTTGTTCCAAACATTACACCAGAGCCACTGCTTTCTCCTAGAAGATTATCAAATGACTCATCAGTTAGAGAATTTACATTTATATCTTCTTCTTTTAATAAAATTGATAATTCGCTACACGTCATAACATAATCAATATTTGGTGTATAGTCTCTAGCTTCCATTTTCTTTGCAGTACAAGGAGTAATTGCAACAGTTACTACTTTATTTGGATCAATGCCTTTTTGTTCACAAAAATAACTTTTTATAATTGCACATTGCATACCAATTGGGCTTTTACAAGAAGATAAATTAGATATCAATTCTGGGTGATATATTTCTGCATATTTAACCCAGGCAGGACAACAGCTTGTAAATTGTGGCATTGGTCCACCATTTGCTAATCTTGCCGCGAACTCTGCAACTTCTTCTAGTATTGTTAAATCAGCTCCAAAAGCAGTATCAAAAACATAATCAAATCCAACTTTTTTTAATGATGCAACTATTTTTCCTTCCATGTTTTCTCCGCTAGAAAGACCAAACGCTTCACCAAATGAGACTCTAACAGCAGGAGATAATAGAGCTACTACTATTTTTTCGTTAGCATCAATTATTTGTTTAACTTCTTTGTAGCAATATCTAGGAATCAAAGCTCCTGAAGGACAATTCAATATGCACTGACCACACCCTATACATATAGGTTCTTTACAAACATTAAGATCATAAGATATGTTAACAGTTTTTTCACATGTTTTTTTACATTGACCACAATTAATACATTTTTCGGGTATTCTAACAATACAATGATTGTATTCACTTATCCTTACTTTTTTATCTTCAAGATTATCATTTATTATTTTATTTGTATCTTCCTCTAAAGCATCTTCCAATACTGAATCTATTATTGCATCTAAATTATCATATGAATTATTTTTTACAACTTCAAATTTTTCTTTTGAAGCACCACACATTGGGCAAATATAGTCAGAAGATAATTCTTCAATTTCAATAATATAACCACAATCGCTACATATATATTTTTTCATAAAAACTCCTTGTTTTAATAATTATAACACATCTTCATATACTATTACAAAATAGATATATATTATTTATTTGTATTTGCATAATAGTTATATTCAGATATTTCACTCAATACATTTTCTAATTCTATATTATCAGGGTCATCTTCTAAGATTTCATCAATAATATATATTAATTCTTCTATACCAGATATTGTGTAAATATCTATATTATTTCTTTTTAATATTTCACATTGATTATCAGATAAAAAGATTCCTTTTTTTACTTCTTTATGCATATATTTTTCACTAAATAAATCATCTATATTAATATTTTCACCATTTATTTCCATATTTACTCCAAGAAAAAAATCACTATTAATCAGTGATTCCATATTTGTCTTTAAACTTCTGAACATTTCCAGTTTTAACAGTTTTATATTTACCTGTATAGAAAGAATGACATTTAGGACAAGATTCTAATTGTATTTCACTTTTAGTTGATCTTACCTCAAATTCATTACCACAAGCACATTTTACTTTACAAACTTTTAATTCAGGATGTATACCCTTTTTCATTTTAGATTCCTCCTCGCCATAACTTTTATAAGTTATAGAAATAACTTCATTGAGTATTATACATACATTTTTAATCAAAATCAAGTGTTTTTTTATTATAATACACTTCATTTATATTAATATAATTTATGTTCTTATATAATTTTTTTGTTTCATTATTATTAATACATGCATTCCCAACTATTACTACTTTAGCAGAGGAAATTTTATTTATAGTTTTTATTAACGATAATATTTGAGTATATAATTTATAATCATATTCTTTTATTATTCTATCATTCTTAGTACATTTTGTTATATATTCTTCATTATTAGCACTAATTATAATAGTTGATGATTGGTTTATTTTTTTGTTTAAATATACTTTACTACTCTTCTTATAAATATACTTATTTTTTCTAATATCATCTATAATATCAATATATTTTTTTCTGTTATATAAAAAATCACAATTAACACTACTACAATTAATAATATTTAAATCTTTTAAATATGTATCTCCAATTACTAAAATATTATGTTTTTTTTTATATTTAAAATTATATATAAGTATTACCATGGTTACAGCAAATAAAAAAATAACTATAATATCTATTTTCTTCATTTAATCACCTAATAAATATTACTAGTTATTTATTATATTATTACTCACATATTTCTACATCAGCACCAATGTTTTTTAATTTTTGAATAACATTTCCATATCCTCTTAAAATGTATTCACTGTTTTCAATTTCAGTAGTTCCCTCAGCAATTAATCCGGCAATAAGTAATGATGCCCCACCTCTAAGATCTGTTGCTATTACTTTAGTACCTTTCAATTTTCTTGGCCCTTTAATTTCTAGTTTACTAAGAGATAAAACATTGGTAACTGCACCCATTCTATTTAAATCGTATGTATTTTTAAAGCGATTTTCATACAAAGTTTCTTCTATAATTGATTTTCCTTCTGCTTGTGTCAATAAAGTTGTCATTGGTTGTTGTAAATCAGTAGGAAATCCCGGAAATACTAAAGTCTTTATATAAGTAGATTTAATTTTTTCACATTTAGATATTGTTAATGTGTCACCTTCTATTTTGTAGTCTATACCTATCTCATGTAGTTTCATTAATAATGCTTCTATATGCTCTTTAATAATACCTTTAATTTTTAATTCTTTTCCTAATAAAGCTCCAATAATTATATATGTTCCGCTTTCTATTCTATCAGGGAATACTTCGCATACTCCATTATCTAATTCTTTATTTCCATCTATTTCAATTGTTTTAGTACCTGCTCCTCTAATCTTTACACCCATATTGATTAAAAAAGACGCTACATTTACTATTTCTGGTTCAGTTGCAGCATTTTCAATTATTGTTGTTCCTTTAGCACCAACGGCAGCAAGCATAATATTTATAGTTGCTCCTACACTTGGAAAGTCAAAATATATTTTTTTGCCAATTAATTCTTTTGCTGTAATAGTATATCTATTTTTAACTATTTCTACTTTAGCACCTAATTCTTCAAATCCTTTAATATGAATATCTATTGGCCTTGCACCAATGTTACAACCTCCTGGAAATGATATTTCTACTTTACCAAATTTAGCTAATAGAACTCCCATAAAATAATATGATGCTCTCATTTGAACGCTTAGCTCTTCTGGAATTGGTTTATTTTCAATATTTGATGAATCTATTATTAAGCTATCATCCTTGTGTTTAATTTTGCAATTTAATAATTCCATTATATTTAATAAATAATCTATATCACTTATTTCTGGTACATTATAAATAATACTTTTATTATTTGCAAGTATAGCAGCTGGTATTAATGCAACAGCACTGTTTTTGGCGCCACTAATTTTTACTTCACCAGACAATTCTTTTTTTCCATTGATAATAATTTTTGACATAAGCTCACATGCCTTTCTAATTATAATATACTATTAAAAACTGTTTTTATCAATGAAATCAAAATTTTTTTACATTAAAATAGTTTTTTAATTAATTCAATTACTTTAAATTTATATTTTATTTCTTCATTTTTATTATCATCTATCATACATAAAGGGGGATATAATATACACCAATAATTATTTCCTTTTGCTTCTCCAATTTCTATAACTAAGCTTTCGTAGTTTCCTTCTTTAAATTTAATACCATTATATTCCTTTTCTGGAAAAAAATTTAATCCATAATTTATATTATAGTTTACATTATAATCATTTTCTTTAAATAAATAATCAATATTGTTTTCAATATTAGAAATATTATCAACTATATTTTTTTTAGTTTCTATTTTGTTTTTGCTATCTTTAAATAATATATTTGATAAAGATTTAACCACCTTTTCTTTCATTAAAATATCTTTAGCTGAATTACTATTTGCAATAACTCGGAATCTAATTGCATCTTTAGTTAATGAATAATCATCTTTAAAAAGAACTAATGAGATTGCTAATATACATGCTATTATTAATATTTTTTTCATTTAAAAAACCAACCTTTCACTTTAATATTGGTTGGTTTTTAATTTTTTTATTCATTGATAATAAATATATATCTATTTTTATCAGAATAATCTTTTTCAATTATTATTTTTGAATCATTAAAAAATTTTTTTGCAATATTAGAAATTAAATCAGCTTGCCTCCATCCAATTTCAAATGCAATAATAAATTTATCATTTAAATAACTTCTAGCATTTTCAATTATGTTTCTATAAAAGTATAAACCTTCTTCATCAGCATATAAAGCTAAATGTGGTTCATATTTTTTAACAGAATCCATTATTTTTTCATCTACACTTATATATGGTGGGTTACTTATAATTATGTCATATTTTTCATCTACATTTTCAAATATATTACTTTCTTTAAATATAACTTTTGCATTATTATCAACTGCATTTTTAGAAGCAATTTTAAGAGCCTCTTTGCTTATATCAATAGCGGTTACATTTGAATCTAATAGTTTACTTAATGCAATTGCTATTGCTCCAGATCCTGTTCCTATATCTAATATATTTATTTTTTTATTAAACAGTTTTCTGGAATAATTAATAGTTTTTTCAACAAGTAATTCAGTTTCATATCTAGGTATCAATACGTCTTTATTAACTATGATATTGAAGCCGTAAAAGTTTACATATCCTATTAAATATTGAATTGGATATCCTTCTTTTAGCTTTTTAATATCCTCAGCTATATTTTTACTAATTTTTAATAATTCTTCTGCTTCTCTTTTAGATATTCCTAATTTAATAATTTCATTAAGCATTCGATTCACCTAATCTCATTTTTTCATCGGCAGTTATTAGTGCTTGAATTAGGTCTTCTAAATCCCCTTCCATTATTTTATCTAAATGCATAACAGTATAATTTATTCTATGATCAGTCAATCTATTTTGTGGATAATTATATGTTCTAATTTTTTCTGATCTATCTCCAGTACCTATTTTACTCTTACGTTCATTACCAAGTTTTTCTTGTTGCTCACGTTCTTTTAAATCATATAGTCTAGTTTTAAGAATTTGCATTGCTCTTTCTTTATTCTTTATTTGACTTCTTTCAACTTGACAATAAACAACTATATTTGTAGGTAAATGCGTAATTCTAACTGCTGAATCAGTTGTATTTACACATTGTCCACCAGCACCACTACTTCTTGTAATATCAACTCTAATATCACTATCTTTTATTTCAATTTCAACTTCTTCTGCTTCTGGCATCACTAATACAGTAGCAGTAGATGTATGAATTCTACCAGCAGATTCAGTTTCCGGAACTCTTTGAACTCTATGAGCTCCACTTTCATATTTCATTTTAGAATATACGGATTCTCCACTTAACATAAATTCTATTTGAGAATATCCACCACTTTCACCTTCAACTTCGTGAGTTACTTCTAATTTCCATCCTTGCTTTTCTGCATATTTAGTATACATTCTAAATAAATCTCCAGCAAAAATATTAGCCTCATCTCCACCAGCAGCTCCTCTTATTTCAACAATAACGTTTTTTTCATCATTTGGATCTTTTGGTAAAAGCATTATTTTTAATTTATTTTCTAATTCTTCTTTTTCTAAATGACATTTATCTAATTCTTCACTTGCGAAATCTTTCATCTCTGGATCATGCATCATTTCTTTAGCAGCTTCTATATCATCTAATGTAGTATTATATTTTTTATATGTTTGAACTATTGTTTCTAATGAATTCTTTTCCTTTTGTAGAGTATTCATCTTTTTATAATCTTCATATATTTCAGGTTTTAATAATTCATCACATAGAAAATTATATCTTTCTTGTATTATTTCTAATCTTTCTTTCATATTTTCTCCTTTCAATTTAAATATTAAGAAAAACTAGCTATAAATCAGATTCGTCTCCATAATCTTCATCAACAATTACTAAGTCTTTTAAATCATCATCTGGTCTATCATCATCCATATCATCTATATCATCATAGTAATTATTATCTTCGTCATCATCACTGTCTTCATCTTCTTTTTCATCTTCTACTATTTCATCATCATTTTCTTCTTCTATTTCACTAATATTAATCTCAGAAGTATGATTTTCTCTTAGATCAATATAACCTTTTTCTAATTGAATAAATCTTTTTTCAGTAGATACTAAGGCAAAAAAATCACCTATCTGAGCCTCAAAAGCAGCATCTCCTAAATTAAGAACATCACATATTATTCTAAAGACGTCACTAATTTTCATCTTTTTTCCTTTTTCTTTTAATATTACATATGCAATATCATCGAAAGACATTGTCTCTAAATCTTCTTTACTGATTGTTTTAAACTTCATTTTGTTAGCCTCCTTAAAGCCTTTATTTCTTTCCATTAAAATTATACTTATTTTTTATAATAAATCAAGTATTTTTTACCTATTTTTTATACATAATAATTAAAGGGTATATTTTTATGAAAAAAACACTATTTTTTATTAAAATTTTCTTATTTATTTTTTTCTCTTTTATTATAGTTAATATGGCTTTTTATGCCTATGCTTTTATCACACCAAAATTTGATATTCATGCCAAAAATAATATTATTTATTATGATAGAAATATGAATGATATGTTTGAAGAAAAAAATAATAATGAATATGTTAAATTAGAAGATATAAGTCCTTATGTAAAACAGGCTATTGTTTCTATTGAAGATAAAAATTTTTATAAGCATAATGGTTTTGATTATCTAAGAATATTAAAAGCATTATTTATTAATATAACAAGCAGAAAAATTAAACAAGGGGCATCAACCATTTCACAACAATTTGTTAAAAACTTATATCTAACATTTGATAAAACTTTAAAAAGAAAAATTAAAGAAGCAATATTAACTATAGAATTGGAAACGCACTATTCTAAAGATGAAATACTAGAAGGATATTTAAATACAATTAATTTTGGAGCAGGTACAATAGGTATTAAAGAAGCATCCAATTTTTATTTTAATAAAGAGCCGAGCGATTTAACTTTAGAAGAAGCAACATTAATAGTTGGTATTCCAAGAAATCCCACATACTACAATCCTGTTACTAATTATGAAAATACCAAAAAAAGGCAAAAAGAAGTATTAAATTCTATGGTTAAAAATAAATATATAAATGTGGATACAATGAAAGATGTATATAATAAGGATATAGTATTATATGGTTATAATGAGAAAACAGAATTATCAAGCATATATTATTATAAAGACGCAGTACTTAAAGAAATAGAAAACATTAGTTATTTAAAAGATTTATTAGTAGACAATAAAGGAATAAAAATTTATACTAATTTAGATAAAGATATACAAAAAAAATTAGAAAAAAGCATTGATAATGAAATGAAAAATACAAGCATGGAAGTAGCGTCTGTTGTTATAAAACCGACTAACGGTCAGATTGTAGCCTTGATCGGAGGTAAAAATTATTCATTATCTCAATTTAACAGAGCAACTTCTTCTAAAAGACAAGTGGGCTCTACTATTAAACCTTTTTTATATTATGCTGCCTTAGAAAATGGATTTACTCCTTCATCAACATTCTTAAGTGAAAAAACAACTTTTAATTTAGGAAATACAATTTATTCACCAAAAAATGCTAATAATGTATATGCTAATAAAGAAATATCTATGCTAGCGGCTATTGCTTATTCTGATAACATATATGCTATGAAAACCCATTTATTTTTAGGACCTGATGTTCTATCAAAAATTGTAAAAAGAGTAAACATTAATGCTAATGTTGATGAAATAGCTTCAGCTGCGCTAGGAACTACAGAAATTAATATATTAGACTATAGTAATGGATTTATTACTCTTGCTAATGAAGGTAAGCATGAAAGTCCTCATTTAATTGAAAAAATTACGGATAATAAAGGAAATATATTATATGAATATAATTATGATAGTGAATATTTACTAAAT
The DNA here is from genome assembly GCA_900313815.1 of uncultured Eubacteriales bacterium. Taxonomy (GTDB): domain Bacteria; phylum Bacillota_I; class Bacilli_A; order RF39; family UBA660; genus CAG-1000. The sequence goes on along the minus strand of OMST01000006.1, from coordinate 2,124 downwards.
AATAAGTATGTATTTATTCTTAATAACTTGTTAACATCTACATATAACTATTCTCTTGTTAGTTATTCTTCCCCAACTCTATTAAGCATTTCAAATGATATAAAAGGAAATTATGCAATTAAAAGCGGTAGCACTTCAACCGACTATTGGACAATAGGATATAATAAAGATTATTTAGTAATGGTTTGGACAGGTAATGATGATAATTCAAAAGTTAGTAGCAATGATTATAAAATAACTAAAAAAATATGGGCTAATACTATAGAAAATATACATGATAATAAAAAAACCTGGTATGAAATGCCAAGTTCTTTAACACCAGTTATGATAGATCCAATTAGTGGCAATCCATCAAACAATGGCTTTATTTGCTATTACGAAAAAGGAACGGAACCTTCATATAATAGTGAATTTAATTTTTATATAAATAATATCAAATAAAAAAGCAGAAATGCTTTTTTATTTTTCTACTTTAGTACCACAATTACCACAGAAATTACCAGTAACTACTTGTCCACAATTAGAACAATATTTTACTTCTTTATTTTCTGTAGGAGCAGTTTGATTTCCAAATAATGTTCCCATTTCTGGTTGTTCATTTCCAGGATTATATCCAGGAACATCAGATCCTTGGTTAGCAGCATTCATCATTGCACCAGCAGCTCCAGAGGCCATATTCATTCCCATAAATCCCATCATAGCTCCATTTGCATTACTAGAAGCATTTCTAAGAGCATCAGCAGATGCAGATGCCATTAAACCAGATTGTAAATTTTTATTTGAGAATATTGCTGCTTCATCAACTTTATTAACTTTAACCATTGATTCATCTGTTAAATTAATATCTCCAATTGCAACATCTGTTATTTCTAAACCATATTTTTGTTTCCAATCTTCATCCAAACAAACATTCATTTCATCAGAAATATCTGTATTATATAAACCTATATCTCCAAATGATACTTTATGTTTTCTCATTACGACAGTAATTGCTTGAGTTAATTTTTCAACAAATTTAGTTTGTAATTGAGTTCCTATTATTTCTTCATATGAAACACTATCTTTTGGATTAGCACCTATTACACTATTAACTAATAAAATAGGATCTACTACTTTAAAAGCATATTCTCCAAAGAAAGTTACTTCTAACATTCCATATTTTTCATCAGTTATTTTTTTAGGTTGTGGAGAACCAAATTTATTTCCAACAATATTCAATAAATTAACATAATATACTCTTTGATCTTTCGCAGCTTGTCCTCCATAAGTAAAACGTTTTCCTATAGTTTTAAATGTATTAATAATTCCTTCACCTAATGGTCCAGTAAAAATACTTGGCTCACTACTTGTATCAAAAGTATAAGTACCACTTTCAGCAGTAAATTCTTTGATTTCACCATTTTCAATGATCATCATTGCCATTCCTTGAGGAACAACTATTCCACTGCCATTTGATATTACACCTGGAGATGGATTTCTATTCCCTTTTCCATGGTTTAATACTCCTCTTTGAATTAAAACATCTTTTTCAATAGATGGACATGTAACAAATTCTTTAAATTGATCTCCCAAAGTAGAAGTTGTTGCACTTACTATTGCTCTAATTAATCCCATAAAAATACCTCTTTTCTTTATATTTATTATAACAAATTTTTAAATATAAAAAAAGTACTATTTAATTAGTACTTTTGTCAATTTCAATTATTATTTGATATTTATCTCCTAAATCCTCTTCTTTAGTTATGACACCATCTATTTTATTAATATTTTTTATAATTTCTTTAACTTTTGATTTGTTCTTTTCATAGTTATTTTCTTTAGGTTTTTCTTGGCTTTTTTGATTTGTTTCATTACTATCAGAATAATTTAAATTAATATCATTAATAGTTTCACCTGGAATTTGAAATGGATTAATACTTTCATCATATGATATTGTTTCTTTAAATAATGATTGATTATTATTAACACTATTTTCAGATTGTTCAGTTTGAATTGATATAACATGAGGAATATTAAAGTTTAATATTTCATCTACTTTATTTGATTCAGATATATTATTATTTTCAACAATATTAGGTTTACTCTCATTAACAATTTCTTTATTACCAACATTATTATCAACTG
>OMST01000022.1 GCA_900313815.1 uncultured Eubacteriales bacterium | reverse complement strand
ATTTTTAGGAAGCATTCCTTTAACAGCTCTTTCTACCATTTCTACTGGATATTTTTCAATCATAGTTCTAGCAGTTCTTTCTCTTAAACCACCTGGATATCCACTATGATTGTAATACATTTTTTTATCAAGTTTAGCACCTGTAAGGTTTACTTTTTCAGCATTAATTATAATTACGTTGTCACCACATGCTACATATGGAGTATAAGTTGGTTTATGTTTTCCTCTTAAAACAGAAGCAGCTAAAGCAGCAACTTTACCTAAGTTCTTACCTTCAGCATCAATAACATACCACTTATGTTCAACGTCTTCTTTTTTTAACATAAATGTTTTCATGATTTTTTCCCTTCTTTAACTTGAATGCATATTATATTTGCAACTATAATCTCTTCTTTCCCACGGAAGAGTGCATCTCCATTAAAATGTACCGGGAATATTATATAAAAAGTATACGCGAATGTCAAACATTTTTTAATATTTTACATATTTTTGAAGTTTATTATTCTTGACAATTTCATATGAATTATTATACAATTTATTTATAATATGGATTAATAGGAGGAAAGAATGAAAAACAAAGGATTATTATTTTTACTAGTTTTACTATTCATTATTGCCCTTGGTGGTGGTGGCGTTGGCTACTACTACAACATGCAAAGAACAAAAGAGGCTCCACCTGAACCAGTTGATCCTCCACAAGCTAAAATAGTGTATTTATATTATTTAGAAGAAGCTCATGTTGAAGAAATGCCCATTAATAATACCGTTACTGATGAAGAAGGAAACGAAACAAAGGATATTAAATATAAGTTCTCAAGATTTTCTTGTACTAATAATTTAACTGGTAATTTCAATGAAGAAAATTGGGAATTCATTCCTGATGAACAAAAAGATAGTACTTGTAGTTTATATTTCGTAAATTCTAAATATGATGTAACATTAACAGTTATAAATGGTGAAGTTGAAGGAGAAAATCCAGTATCTGTTGAAAGAGAACAAAATGGTAAATTTAAAATAAATCCCAATGCTGGATATGCATTTAAAGAAGCGCAATGTTCTCCTAATGATAAAGAAGCAACTTGGGATAGTTCTGATAATACATTAAATATTACTACTATTACAAATGATATAATGTGCAAGGTAAGTTTTGATATAAAACAATTATCTGCAAAAATAACAGTTGTTAATGGAACTGGAAATACTACTGAAACAGCTAAATATGGAGAAGCAGTTAGTGCTATAGTAACTGCTAATGATGGCTATGAAAAGCCAACAATTGAATGTTCTAATAAACAAACCGCAACATTTGAAAATAATAAAATTAATATAGCAAAATTAACAGATGATACTGAGTGTAAGGTTACTTTTAATGCAGTACCTGTTCAAAAATATAAATTAACATTTGATTTATCTGAAGTATCTGGTATGCCAATTTCAGTTCAAAGTGGAAACGTTACTCAAGAAATTGAATCTGGAAAAGATGGAACTATAACACTAGCATTAGGAAATAGTTATAGCGGATATACTCCAACATTAGATTGTGGTGGTGTGACGCCTTCTAAGGTAGATAGACTAACTGATACAACAATTAAATATACTTTCTTGTCTATGTCAAAAGATATAACATGTAAAGTTACCGGCATATCTCAAAGTAGTAATTAAACATAGAAATAAATTCTATGTTTTTTATTGAAATAAAATATAATAAATGATAAATTATTTGTGGTGAAAAACATGTTTAAAATTGGGAATGTTGAAATTAAGAATAGAATTATTTGTGCACCTATGGCCGGAGTTTCTAATGAAGCTTATAGGTTAATAATAAAAGAAATGGGTGCTGGCTTAATATACAGTGAAATGGTAAGCAACATGGGTATTATATATAATAGTAAAAATACCATTGACATGTTAAAAATCAATGATAAAGAAAGACCTATAAGTATTCAAATATTTGGTAATAGTGTGGAATCATTTGTTAAAGCTGCTAAATATATTGAAGAAAACGTACATCCTGATATAATTGATATAAATATGGGATGCCCTGTACCCAAAGTAGCATTAAAATCTCAAGCTGGGTCTAGTTTATTAAAAGATCCACAAAAAATTGAAGAAATTGTTTCTTCTGTGGTTAATTCAGTTTCTATACCTGTCACTGTTAAGATTAGAGCCGGTTGGAACAATAATAACATTAATTGTATAGAAGTTGCTAAAGTAATAGAACGTGCAGGTGCTAGTGCAATCGCAATACATCCTAGAACTAGAGAACAAGGATATACCGGTAATGCTGATTGGTCTTTAATAAAAGCAGTTAAAGAAGCAGTTAATATTCCAGTTATTGGAAATGGAGATATTAAAACAATCTATGATGCTAAAAGAATGTTAGATGAAACTAACTGTGATGCTGTAATGATAGGTAGAGCCACAATAGGAAATCCATTTATTATAAGAGAGTGTGTTGAATATATTGAAAATAATAACATAATAGATAAACCATCTTATCAAGAAATCATAGATATGTTGTTAAAACATTATAATTTATTAAAAGAGTATGACGGAGAAAAAAGAGCAACTATGGAAATAAAAATGCATGCGCTACACTATTTAAAATATATTCCCGGTACTAAAGAATTTAAAATTAAAATAAGTAATTCAAAAACAGAAAATGAGTTTTTAAATATTATTAATGATATTAAAGTCTATATTAAAAATCTATAAAAATTGTTAAAAAAGTCCAGTAAAATCTTGTATTTATGGACTTTTTTATTATATAATTAAATTGAGGAGGATATATATGAAGAAAACAGGATTATTCAAAGTACTATTGTGTGTTTTATTAGTAGTTGTATTATTATCTTGGCTATTACCATCTAATTATTTCTATATGGGCCAATTAATTGAATTAACTGAAGCAGATTATGGAGTTCTTAGAATAGGATTCTTTGACATTTTCCAATTCTTATTTGGAACTTATCAATATTCTAGTTTCTTACAAATTCTATTTTTTATTCTATCAGTTGGTGCATTTTATGGCGTTTTAGTTAAAACTGGTAAATATAGAGCTTGGATAGAAAAAATTGCATCTTCATTCAAAGGAATTGAATGGGTACTATTAGTTATTATAGCTGTTGTAGTTGCTGGTCTTTATTCAGTATTTAATTACGGATTATTACTATTTATGTTTATTCCATTCTTAATTGCTTTAATACTAGCAATGGGTTATGACAAACTAACTGCTTTTGTAACAACTTTTGGCGCTATGCTAGTTGGACAAATTGGAAGTACTATTAGTTATGAAGTTAATGCTTCTTTAAATGATGCAATTGGAACTGCTTTAGGAACTGGTATTTTTTACAAATTAGCATTATTAGTAATTTGTCTTGGATTATTAATATTCTATTTAGTAAAAGCTAAACATACAACAGTAAAGAAAGTAGAAAATAAGGTTGAAGAATTAGTTGATAATGATTTATTCATTGGTGAAAAATTATCCAATAAATATTCAGTAGTTCCAATTATTGTAATCTTCTGTGCATTATTTGTATTATTAATACTTGCATGTACAAAGTGGGATGCAGTTTTTGGAGTTAAAGTATTCACTAATTTCCATGAAACTCTTATGGAAAAAGTTACTATAGGAAAGTTCTTAGTTATAAGAAGCATCTTGGGTTCTATTAATGCCTTTGGAAATTGGTATTATGCTGAAATGTCATTTATGCTTATACTATCATCATTACTTATTGGTAAATGTTATGGTATGAAATTTGAAAACATTTTTGGTAATATGGCTGATGGTGTTAAAAAAGTTGTTAAACCTGCATTATTAGTTGTATTATGTTATGCAGTATTCTATTTCAATGCTAATTCAATGACTTACCCAACTATTGCTAATTTCTTAATTGGTCTTACTAAGAAATTCAATTTCTTATTATCATCAATTTCAATGGTAATTGGTTCTGTAGGACATGTAGACATATCATATGTTGCAACATATGTAGTACCTCAATTAGCAGCTCAAGAAGTTGGAACTACAACTATTATGTTAATTGCTCAAGGTATTTATAGTGTTACAATGTTAATAGCACCTACTAGTGTATTGCTTGTATTAGGTCTTAGTTATCTAGGCATTCCATATTGTGAATATATTAAAAAAATGTGGAAATATATACTTATTTTACTTGGAATTGTACTAGCTACAATAGTTGTAAGTTTATTAATATAATATTAAAAACAGCATATTAAAATGTGCTGTTTTTTTATGTCTTTTAGAGCCCTTTCCATTAATCAATGTATTTTATTGTTAATGCGATAAACATGTTATATAAGCAATAAAAACCTTATTATATTCTGTTAATATTATTCTATGTAATATTTAACCTTTTTTAATAATATGGTATAATTAAAAAGGTGATTATATGAATAGCGATTTAATTATAGTTTTAATTATAGTTGCTTTACCATTACTTGCTCAGCTAAAGATTAAAACAACTTATAATAAATATTCTAAAATTATTAATAATAAGCAATTATATGGTAAAGAAGCTGCTCAGAAAATTCTCGATGGGAATGATCTTAATAAAGTACAAGTTTTCAAGATACCAGGTAGTCTAACCGATCATTATGATCCTAGAAATAAATCAGTTTCACTATCTAATAGCATATATGAACAAAATAGTATTTCCTCAATTGCAGTAGCTGCTCATGAATGTGGACATGCAATACAAGACAAGATAGGTTATTCATTCATGAGATTTAGATCAAAAATGGTACCAGTTGTTAATATTACATCAAGTATATCTAGTATATTTATTATGATAGGTTTCTTTACTGAATTTGTAGGATTCATTAGAATAGGAATACTTTTATTATCAGTAGGACTATTATTCCAATTAATTACTCTTCCTGTTGAATTTGATGCTTCAAGAAGAGCAAAAGAAGAATTAGATAGACTAGGTTTAATAGATGAGAAAGAAAGCAAAGGAGTTAAAAAAGTACTAAATGCCGCTGCATTCACTTACGTAGCAGGATTCCTTGCTAGTGCATTACAAATAGTAAGATTAGTTTTAATTAGTAGAAGAAGAAACTAATCTTTTTTTATGCATTAAAAAAGTAGTATTTTCTACTACTTTGTATATGGTAATAATGCCATATATCTTGCTATTTTAATTTGATTAGCAATATGTCTTTGATGTTTAGCACATGCTCCTGTCATACGTCTTGGTAATATTTTACCTTTTTCATTAATATATTTAGAAACAATAGCTACATCTTTATAATCTACTGTTTTACCAGCGCACATTTGACATATTTTTTTTCTTCTATAAAATTCTGCCATTTTATTTTCCTCCTTTAGAATGGTAAATCATTATCACTTAGTGATATTTCTTTATCATAATTTTCATATGGATCTGAAGTAGGAATATCATATTCTGGCATTGAATCAATTGGTTCTGGGCTTGGTTCATCTACATATGAATTAGATGTAGAATTACTATCATTCTTTCCACCAACAAATTCAATATTCTCAACTACAACTTCTGTTACATATCTTTTAGTACCATCTTGTGCATCATAATTTTTAGTTTGAACTCTTCCTTCAATACCTATTAAACTTCCTTTTTTAAAGTATTTAGATATGAAATCAGCTTGGCTTCTAAATGCAACACATGGTAAAAAGTCTGCATCATAGTTACCTTCTTTATTCTTAAAGTTTCTATTAACAGCTACTGTAAAGTTAGCTGCTGAAGAACCATTACTCATACTTCTTACTTCAGGATCACGAACTAGTCTTCCGACTAACATTATTTTATTCATACTACTCCTCTTCTCTTATAGCAATATGCCTTAAGATGTTTTCATCAATCTTAGCTTTTCTATCAAATTCTTTTATAGCAGCAGCACTAGCTTCTACATTAAGAACATAATAGTTTCCTCTAACTTGATTATTTATCGGATAAGCAAGTTTCTTTTGACCCATGTCTTTTGAATTAACTATTTTAGCTTTCATATTTTTTAATACTTTTTCAAAAGAACTAACAGTATCTTTTTGAGTCTTTTCATCAATATCAGCTCTAACGATAAACATTATTTCATATTTATTCATTATCACACCTCCTTTTGGTCTAACGGCTTCTAAATGAAGCAAGGAACTTTCGTTCGAAAGTATTATAGCATACTAATCTATAATATTCAATCATTTTTTCCAATATTAAAAATAATTTACTTTACACATCTTTATGCTTTAAATGTGTAAAATTACTGTGTAAAGTTTTACATTTTTGATTGTAAAATATTGGTGTAAACTATATAATTTAATTAAGAAAAGCAAAAAAGGAGGAAAATTTATGAAAATAAAAAGAAAAATAATATTGTTCTTATCATTATTATCCTTATTTTACTGCGTTTCTTTAATGCAAGAAACATATGCTAAGTATGTATCAAGCGCTAATGCCAGTGCTTCTCTTACAGTTGCGAGATGGAATGTACTTGTAAACAATCAAGATATTATTCAAAATTCAAACTTCTCAAGTACTATTTCACCAACATTTGCTGGAACAGCTAACATTAGAAATGGAATTATTGCTCCAACTGCTGAAGGATATTTCGATGTTGTTATAGATGGTACTAATACAGATGTTTCATTTAACTGGACACTTACTTTAGAACCTGATACTACAAATACTATAACTGATTTAGCAATTACTAAATATTCAATAAATAATATAGATTATCCATATGGAAGTTCAATTACTAGAACAATTGCTCTAAATGATGCTTCTCGTTCAACTACTGTTAGAGTATATGTTAAATGGAATGATGGCACAGGAGAAACAATGGATAATGAGGCAGACACTGCTGCTACAGTTGATGGAGTTGCTGCTATAAAAGTTAACCTTAACGTAGTTCAAATTCGATAATAAAACAGTTCAAATTTTAATAATTGAACTGTTTTTTAACTGTTTGATTGTGTAATATATACTTTTACTCTTAATGTAATGCATGGAGTACTAGGATTGCTTTGCTTAAAAGTATATGCCGTAGTTCCCCAAGTAGTATCCAAAGCATCATTTCCAGATTCATATGGCCACGTTACCGACGTGGTAAATAAAGCAAGGCCAGTTTGTGCTTCTATACTTTGAGTAGAAATATTAAATGCTATATGGAAAGGATAATCGGTGTTTAACTTCGCACTTAATTGAGCACTAGTCAAATCACCAGTTTGAACTTGCTGATTGTTTTCAGCTCTTCCTTCAACTGTAACAAATTGAGTACCCATGATATTAGCTTCTAAAATGCTATAACTAACAGATGCTGCTACCTCACTATAGTTAAATGCTTTTAACTGATTAGAGAAATTTGGCATTCCCGGATAAACATTATTTACTACAACATTAACATAATCGACTACTTCATCATCACCATTTTTAAAGTCTATTTTCCACGATGCTACGTGAACATCAACTGAATTATTAACTGTATTAACATATACTAACCAAGCATATGAATTAGCAACTAATAATATAAATAGTATAAGAAAGTGTCTTAATTTGATTTTCTTTAGAATTTTTAATATTTTTTTCTTTTTCTTATTCTCTGGCATCATCCTCATCCTTCTTAAACATAGATGAAATGATTTCTATTGAAACAACTACTCCTATAGACATAAATAATATATAGTAAGATATTCTATTATTCATTAGTTTTCCAAATGCACTAAGAATTCTTGATTTATATATTATTTTTCCGTATATTTGTTCATAAGATATTTCTGGGTCTGCGATGTCATTAGCATTTCCTTTAGTAACAAAATATGTAGTACCGTCTTTTTTACCTTTTTCTACTACTTTATGGGTTACTACCAAGCCTTTTAATGTGCTTTTATTACCTCTATATGTTATATTGTCTCCAACATTAATTTCATCTATTTCTGCATGTTTTGAAACTAATATATCGCCTACATGGTATTCCTCTTCCATTGATCCTGATACTACCATAAATACTCTAACACCAAGAAATGATAAATCATTATCACTAAATTTTTGAATACCTACTACTAATACTAGTAGTGCCATTACTATAAATAGCAATACTTTCATTATTTTAACGACAATATTATTCTCTATTTTCTCTTTAAATTCTTTAAATTTCTTCATACACATCACCTAAAGCTAAATTCTGTAATCTTATTAACAAATGAATCAATACGCTCATTAAACTTACGCTCAAGTTCAGCCAACGTAGCTTCATTTTTGTTTTTAATAATTGCTAATTTGTCTCCAATCACTTCTTGTATCTTTTCTATAGGTAAATCAGCATTTAATTCAACTATTTTATCTATCATTTTATTCGTTAAATCTTCAACTACTTCTGCTTTAGCATCCATATCTAATTCATTTTCATCTTTATTTATACTCATAATAGTTAAATAATTAAGTAAGAATGTATCATCAAGCATTTGATGTATTTCTACATTATCTTCTATTAATTTTTTATCTTTACTAACATTATTATCATAAGAAGCATTAGCTTGAATAAAATCCCATAATTTCATAGCATATTGAAAGTTAACATTCTTTAATATTAAGTTTGTCTTTTTAATTGGAGGTATTACTCTCGCAACATGTTCTTTAGCTAGTGATACGTAAACTGGCATATTTGTTAAATCAGATATTCTAAGTTTTAATCTTTCTAATCTCTGTAATGGATTCATTCCATTTCTAATACCATCTTCTTTATCATAATTGGTTTTAGAAGTTATAACCATATTAATGTTAATTCTCTCAACACCAATCTTACTAACACCATTATATTCACATGTTTTAACATCTTTTAATTTTGAAGATGCAACTAAATTTCTTTCTTTCATGTCAATATATTGCTTCATATTACCTATAAGAGTATAAATTAGTCTGTTCTCATATGTATTATAGCTTTCATCTTTATTGATATTTAAGATTTTAGAAGGCTTAACATCGCCATTATCTTCTATTTCTTGAATAAAGTTAGTATGTTTAGCTAAATGTTTAATACTTTCTACAGTTATTCTTCTAGCTTGTTCTACTTTAACAATTTCCTCTTCATTTACAATGAATCTATTTGGATTTCTAAGGATATTATCTAGATAGTTAATCGTATCCTCCATAATATCCAACCATGCAAAATCTGCTTCTACTTTTTCATAGTTAGAAGCTAATGAATATTGTGACTTTAATGATGCATTAAATTTAGTTAATTTTTGTGGCTTAGTTGTATTATATAATTGCACAACTTTCAAATCATTTTGCATATAATCCCTTTCTACTCATTAAGACATTTTCTTAAGTCTTAATACGTACTCTATACATTCTTTCATTTTGTTTTCACCAAACGTTTTATTTAAGAATTCTACAAATCCATCTATTTCATCACGAATTAATGAAATATTTAACTGTTCAAATTTACGAAGTATTTTCTTAGCTATGAAATAATCAACGCCCTCTACTTCTTCTCCACCACATGCTACGAACACTGGTACAAATTTCTTCATGTGGGCAACAATTCTGTTACCGAAGGCAATTCTAAAATGTTTAATAACATAGTCGTCCATTTCTTCAATTTTTTCTAAGATCTTATCACTCATTTGATTAGCAGCAATTGCATCTTGAAATAAATTATTTAAATATGAATAATTAATATCTTGTGCAGGAGTATCTATAGGATCAAATACTTGACCTTTATCGTTAATATCTAGTGGCATAGCACGGTCATAAACTTTATCTGTTACCATAAACGTAGAGTCATCGTTATTGATTGTTCCAATATACCAACAGTTTGGTGGTATTTTTAATTTACCATTCTTTAAGTGAATTGGGTCACTTGGCCAACCTGAAGATACTACTTCAACAATCCATTCATCTTGATTAGGCATTTCTAGTATAGATAGCATTTCTGCAAAATAGTATTCTACACGAGAAATGTTCATTTCATCTAGGATTACTGTATGAATATCATCAGTATAACCAGCTTCATATAATGTTTTTAAAATATCGGTTTCATTAAACTTTTTAGTAAATTCATTAAAGTAACCAAATAACTCTGATCTATCACGCCAAGATGGTTGTACAGAAGCCACGCATGAATCGTGTTTTAAAAATTTTCCCCAAGCATAAGCAAGTGATGTTTTACCAGTACCAGAGATACCTTGTAAGATTACAAGTTTTGTACTTGCTAATGCTGATATGAATAATCTAATCATTTCAGTTTTATAATATAATCTTAATTGACTAGCAGCAAAGTTTCTAAATATTTCAACTAACTCTGGTAATGTAAATGAATTGCCATAATTAGGTATTTTATAATTTTCATATTGAATATCTACATCATGCAATTTAGCAAATCTAATCGCAGTATTCTTATCAAGTTCTTCTTCAGAACCAGATGTTCCTTCAGTAGAAGTATCTAATGTTGCACTTTCATCCGGTTTTAATCCAAGTTGAGATATTTTCATTGCTAAAATATCTTCTTTTTCTTTTAATAAAGAGGCTACTCTTCCATTTAAATCAGATATTTCATCTAACATAGATTCTTGTTCTATAACAGTTTTTCTAAACCTTATATACTTTCTTATAATATATACTATTAAAAGAACTATAACCGCTACAAAAACAAGTAATATTAGAATAGATACACCAAAAAGTACCCATTCACTAATATTAAAATCTCCTTTGTATTCACCAGCAATTTTAATATATGATTTTATATCAAATATTTTTTTAACCCCATCAACCAAGCCTTTAAATATAGAAATAAAACCTGAGAAAAATTGTGATAATATTTCATAAAAATATTTTAAAAATGTTCTCATCTATTCACCTCTCAATGTTATTACAGTTGATTTTATATTATCCTTACTATTTATAATAATATCATAATATTTACTTTTTTCATCAACAAATATATAAGTAAATAATAATAAACAACTAAAGTCCATATCATAAGCTTCATCTAGAACTAAACAGAAAGAAAATCCTTCGTTAATTAAACTATTAATTTGCTTTTTATATTTCTTATAATCTTGGTACTTAATTCTCAAATGAACTTTAGTTTTTAAATAATCACTATCTACACATTTAATATATTTTAATATCTTTTTAGGCTTCTCAAATAATGAAGCAGGAAAATCTATAATATAATTATTTTCGTATTTAAAATTTAATGCATCTTTCAATACATATGAAGATACCATTAATAGAGCTAAATAAACCTTATTTTCAACTACAACTTCAGAATTATAAGCTCTTTCTATAGCATAATCACTATATAGCTTAGAAATGCTAAAATCATGCTCTAGTTTGATAATATTAATATCGTTTTCATATTTAACATTTTCAATATGAAAATCCTTAGATTCAAATGTCTTAAAAAACTCATTTCTTTTAGAAATATATTCACGAGCCAAAACATTTAATTCACTTCTAGTATTTTCGCCATATGTTAAAGTAATTGTTTTATCAGCAAACAATGATTTAATAATAGTATTTAATTCATTATAATTATTGCAATTCTCTATAAATAATATATAACTAAATAATGCAAAAATATTTTTAACTTTTTCTGTTTTATCTTTACTGCTAGCTCTTATAATGTCTTTAGCAACCATATTTAGTTCTTTATTTAATCTAACAGTAAATTTCTTATCTAATACCACACAATCATTATAATATTTAACTGATATATATTTGTCTATTAATGGCCTTACTAATCTTCTTTCATATTTACCCTCAAGTAATAATCTAAAATAATTAGAAAGAAAGTTTTCAACAAATTTTATATAATCATCAAATATACAATTCATTTTTCCTCCTAACTAGCAGAAAAGGTTACAACTGAAGTATTATTAACTATTGGGTATGTCCAGTTCCTACTACTATCCCTTTTATAAAATCTTATTTCCTTACTCATCATAACATCCATAGGGAATGTTATTTGACTTATATAATTTATTCCATTATAAAGCGTTGTTTGATATGTTGAATAATTCATTATATCACTTGTAGTGTCTAATATTATTACAGACGGATCAAATGATAGAGTAATAACTGTGGAAGCACATTTAGCCTTATCTTCTGCGCTTAATGATAAATACTCATTAGTAGTTAATAAATCATTCACAGCATGATTTCCGAAGGCTGTAATTACTTTATATGTATCTAATGAGTTTGTAACTGTAAATATTAAATATGGAGAAGTTACACTATCAGTTATTTGATAATCTATACCTCTTCTACCAACAGTTACTACAAATGTAGCACTTAGAGTTTTAACGTATGGACTACTTGATGTTGCTGTTACAGTAGCACTTACAGATTCATTATCATCAAAAGGCCTTGTTGGAGTAATAGTTAAAGTAAAGTCATCTGTTTTTTCAGCAATTTGAATAGTACCACTATTAGAATTTAAAGAACAGATAACGCCTGAATCACAAGTCACAGTTAAAGCATATACAATATCAGTATCACTTGTAAGAATATTATTCTTATGATTATTTAACTCAAATTGTATTTCAATATTACCAGTTCCACCCCAATTATTAATACCATAAGTAATGCCGCCATTAACTAATTTATCACTGTTAAAAAAGAAATGATTAGCTTCCATTATATAATTTCTAATGTTTTCAGTGACGTATTTACTGAAGGTAATACCAACTGGAAGTAATAGTATAAATATGATTAAAATAATTATTACTTTTCTTCTATTCATTGCTATTCTCCAATCATAAAAATTATAGCATATAAAAAGAGATTATGCAACTTGAGAAGCCCTAATTATAATAGAAAAAAGTTCAATCATTCCTTGATAAGTATCAGGGGAATTCTTATATGACTCTGGAAAAACAACTTTTAATATATATCTATCTTCTTGATTAGCAGTATGAGCAAATCTCGTAGTTGCATTACTCTCAAAAACTTTATAATAAACATCATTATCATCTTGTCTAACAGTAGAATTACTTATAATACTAGTATAATCATCTTCATAAGTTTCATTTTTGATAATTTCATACTGTAACGGAAGATTAGTAGTAGTTTCAAATGTAATTGTATAATCTAAATCTACATCAGCTCTTTTGGTAGAATTATAATTTCTAACATAAAATGAATAATATTGAGGATCTGTACTAGGTTCCAACCCAGTAATTGAAATAGACCCTTCATAAGTACCTTGATCAATAACGAAGAAAGCTATTTGCGCATTAGCGCTTACATCTACATCAGATTCATATTTTGCAAATGAAGATGAAAATAAATTAACAATTAGAACTAACGCAACAAAAACAAATATTAATTTACCAATTAATATAAATTTGTTTTTATCAAATTTTTCAGTTAGTTTTTCAAACATCTTTATCCTCATCTATATTATTTTTTATTCTACTAACTAATTCGTCTAAATCAAGCCTTACAGTATAATTTAAGAAATCTTGTTCTTTTTTATCAAAAGCAACCTTTTCTCCATTGATTACTTTATCAGTCTTTTCATATAATTTAGCAATTTCTTCATCTGTCATTTTAGGACTATCATCTTGTTTATTTATCTCTTCTAATGAAATATTTTGTAATTTATTAACTATTTTTATATTTTTCTTTTCTTTATATCCATTATATGAAAATGCTAAATCAAATAATATTAATGTTACAAATATCATTATAATTATAATTGGTGTTTTAAATACTTTTTGCCATACACCAGCATTTACATAAGATTTAATAACTTTACCAATTATTCTATCTTGAGTAATTGCTATATCATTAGTGTTGTTAGCATCTCCTTTAGTAACAATATTATTTTCATTTATTGTTACAATTCTGTGGGTTATATACGCACCATTTTCTTTAAATGTAACTATATCACCCTTCTCATAGTTATTACATTTTTTAACTATAATAATATCATTTAAATGAATAGTTGGTTCCATACTTCCACTAGCCACACTAAAAGCAGAGTATCCTAAAAAATTAAAATATTCTTCACCCTTAACCATCATTTTAACTTTACAAAATATTATTACTATTAATACTAAAAATACAAAGAAAGTTAAAACATCAATAATAGTTTTAATAATCTTTTTTGCTATTTTTGACACCCCATTTTCTCTTTTTTAAGGCTCTTCTGGCTCTTCTGGATCCACTGAAGGAGGAACATATGGAACTATAGTTTCACCTAAGTATTGCACAGCATGTACATTTATTGGAACTCTTAGTGCATTATTAGCAATCATTCCAAGTGCTGTATCATCTTCATCATAATCTTCATCATCAGTCCAATTAAGAGTTATTCTTAATGTTACTGTTTCGTGGTTTTGTATAGAATTAAGTGAAATAACACCTGAATAAGTATTCTCTGCAGTTTTAATAGTTGAATTGGTTCCTACTTCAGAAACACTGATTCCTATATTATCACTATAATCAATTTGGTCAGTTAAAAATTCAATATCATATTTAACAGCCACATCGCATGAAGTAGCATCAAATACCAAATCAAAGTAAGCACTACCTCCTGGTGCAATATAACCATTATTAACATGTTCATTAGAAGAATAATTAAAATTATTAATGTTTAATTCTTCACTTAAACCGTTAGTAATTAAATTATTACTAAGATATATAACCCATCTTCCTATACTTTCATTTGCAACAGCTTCAGCACTATTTTCAAATAAAGCATAGGTACCAGTTAATATTATAAATGTTGTTACTAACGATATTGCAACCAAAAACCAAAGAAATATTCTTACCCTATTCTTCATCGCCAGATTTAATCTCTTCTATAATAGAATATACCTCATATACTACAGCAAATATAGTTGGAAATATTATAAAGAACATAAATCCCCATCTTGATTCTAATATAGATAAGATTAATCCCCATCCATGATAAACTTTAACGCTTTCAGTAGGTCCTAATAATCTACTAAATGATACTGAGTCATTTCCAAAATAGAAACCATCTTCACCATGATCAAGTCTTTCTATTTCAGTAATTTGTCCATGATTAATAAATACAGAATCAAATGCATTATCTAAATAGAAAAATGCATAATCTCCTACTTTATAATCCTCTTCCTCAGCCTTTTTAACTATTAAGATATCATTCTTAGAATAATCTGGCTCGAGTTTCTTACTATCTACAACAAATATAGAATAATTTCCTATCTCACTAACACTATATTTGTTATAGGATATTAACAATATAGTAGTTATAATTGCTACCACAACCCAAACCGCAATTAATATTCCTTTTACCACATTCATAATTTTTTTCATAAACATCACTCTACCTTATTTAATTATAATATTTAAAGCGTTATTAGTCAATTGAACTTGAATCTATAACGAATTTAATTTCATTTAAATCCATTTGTAAATTGTTAATATCATAATATACTAATATTTTGTCACTATCATCAATTATCTTATCAACTTGTTCACTTACTTTTTCTTCGTTAACGATAATTCCATTTAATTGATACATTTCGCTAATCATTTTAACAACATCTTTTTCTATTGATAATGTTACATTGTTAATAATATCAGGTTCATAATCATATATATATTTTTGTAAAGATAACATATATTTATTTATATTTTCTACTGTTATTTCTACCTCTTTAGATACTAATAAACTTACAAAATAATTAAAATTGTATGTTGTTAATTTTAATGCATCATAGTAACTAGTATCATTTGTAAAATTATTTTTAATGCATTCCTTAATATCTAATTCTCCAAGTTCTTTATATAAATTAGATAATAATTCTAATGTTTTAGTACGTTCTATCTTAGTATCAGATAATTTCTTAGGATTTAATTTAAATAATCCTTTCTTATTGATTTTTTTATTAAATCCAAATAATTTCTTTTCTTCTTTAGATATTTCTTTTAATTTATTAGAATATAAATCTTTATATTCATCTTTGTGAGTAAATAGCTCTTTTAAATCCGTAATAATAAATTCATATTCTTTAAATGTTTTATATTCTAATAAAGATTTTTTAAAATTGATTACATTTTCATAATTTCTAGTATTATTTAAATCGATTAATAGAGATGACAATAAATCATTAGTCTTTTTATCATCCATAAAATCATTAATTATTAAATCTTTATTAATAAATAAATCATAAATATATTTCGCATTATTATGAGTTAAATAGTCATTATTTCTGACACCACTTCTATAAGTAGATATATAATTATGGAAATCAAATTTAGAATATTTATTTTCATAATATTTGTCTATCTTTGATTTATTTTTATAGAAAATATACCAGATATTTAATGATATTTCCTCTAATAAATTAGGATTTTTAAAGAATATTTCATTAAATACATCTTGTATAGATGAACTAGAATTTAATAATGTTTTTATATATAAATTAACAGCTTCAGTATGATTAAAATCTCTATCATCTAGTTCTATGCCAACACTTTTAAAATTGTTAATTATTTCTAAAATAATTCCATTAACAGTTTCTAAACTTTCAGTAGAAGCTTTTAATTTAAATAGATAATAATCTAAGTTTAATTTTTCTTTTGATGCACATCTCATATCAGATAGTTTTAAACTATTATAATCCATATCATCAATTTCTAATGTCAATGAAATTGAATTATATCTATTTATTATTTCATCCCTTCTACTCTTTATCTCAGCAGTACACTCGTCGAGCACTTTTGTAAAACTAGTTAAGTTATCAGAAATATATTGAGTGTACTTTGCAAGATTTTTCTTGTTATTGGTAGGAAGGACACTTATGTTAGAATTTATTTGCTCAATAGCAGTATTTATACTCTCAATCATTTTTCTTTTCCTCCAATTTCTGTTTCAAATTTTCAGTAAAATCTTTTAAAATTTGATAAAGTTCTAATAATTCTTTAAAATTCAATTCTTTCATAAAATATCCTCCTTATTTAATAACAATATATTTTTCAACAGTTCCGATAGGGGAACTATCACCATATAATATAAATTCTAATCTATACGTTCCACTCATTATATTTTCTTTCGTCGTGAGTGGAATAGTTGAATTATCTTGTGGGTTTTGTAAAGCTACATATTCATTAGTAGAAAATCCATCAGAGAAAGCATTATCGAAGTAATCCTTAGCATCAACTAATGACCAAGTAGTATCATACATTGAATTATAATTTCTTCTATACATTCTGAAATTGATTTTTGGATTTCTAAGTCCTGAATTGTATCTTACATTATAAATAATACTATTTTCTCCGTTAGCATTCAAGCCAGAAGTTGCATCAATTATCATTTCCTCACTTGAAGTATTAATATCTAAACCATAAATTTCATTAACTATCTCAATATTAAAATCAACATAATCAGATGAATTTAAACCATAGTATATACCATCTGGTGAACCAAATGATTCAATTCTTAGTATGTAGTTACCAGAAGCAATTTTAGATGTTCCAGTATTTACAATTACCCATTTTTCAGCACTATCTACTTTATCAGCTACTTTAATTCGGGTTGTACCATCTATATTAGGATAATAATTAACATTATTTATTTGGTAATTTAAACCTAATAATGTAGTACCTGGTACAACTTGCATATCTTCATTCAATAATGAAATTTTAATACCAAGTTTAGAATCAAAATAGTGAGTATCATATATTGTTGTTGAACCAACCATTGATTGTGTATAATCTATTTCCAAGTCAGCAATCAGTGATTCTCCAGCATAGATTTTATTTTTATCAATAGTACCATTTATATCTATTACAGCATCTTTATTATAATAAATATTATATATCAAATCTTGGTGTTGTGGGGCAAGTACACTATATATTGTGTCATCTGTGTCTCTTATTTCCATAAGCATTTTATTGTTCAAAGCATCTGCGGCAATCGATGTATTACCAAAGTCTATTATAAATATAAAGTCTTCATTACAATAATTGCCGGTCGAGCAATACTCAATATTTTTAGATGCATCATTATAATATACACCGCTATTTAAAGCTCCCATAGCTTCAAATAGAGATAATGTATATGCTGCTTCGCCATGATTGCTTATTTCGGCAGTTGCATTTGTAACATCAGTTTGGTTAATTACATGATAGTAATATTCTGGATTATCTTTACTTAAGTCAATCATAGTAATTTTTGTATCAAGAGGAAGTGCATATGTAGAAACTAATGCTCTATAATATCCTGTTCTATAAACACTATTACCAACATTAAATAATGAATAGTAAGTACTAATTGAAGATGATGATGTAATATTTGTAGCAGTAGATGTGAATAAGTCATATTTTCTACCTGCTGTCATGGCACCTTCGTAGTTAACTGTATCAATTAATGTTCTTGTCATATTAACTGTGATGATAAGTCTCTTTGTTTCTTTTGTAAGAGCATCTATTTGCCTTACTGACATTAATTGAATTCTTACTTTACCTAATTCACCACTTGAAGAAACATTTTTTGAGTGGTGTAAATAGAATAGAACTGTAGGTGCTGATGCATTATTACCTCCAACATATTCTCTAGTACCAATTATTGGGTCATTAGCATTAGATACAAACGAAGTTGAGCCATTTGTTAACCAACCAACATTACTTGACTCCATAGTTAATCCAAATATTGAATCAGCCTCAGCATTAGTATCAGCTATTTTCTTTATATTTCTCTTTTCTACTAATTGAATTCCAGATTCTAATTCGCTATAGTCAAATCCAAGGACTTGGAAACTAGTGTTAGGATCAGTAAAGTCTCTTAATGACAATTCTGTTGTACCTAATGTAGAATATTTAGATGCAGATAAATCTATTTCATATTCAATAACACCTTCACCAATTGTCCACATATATAGTGGTCCTGTTGGAGGTATTGGGTCAATATAATTTATTAAGTTATGGCTTGTTTCAGCATCAATATAATTTGTATAGAATCCATCTACTGTTATATCATGGTCTGTTTTATGAAGACCTAATACATATGAACTTACGTTATCAAAAACGCCTCCCCAATCAAGTGTATCTCCATAATTATATTTTCCATAGATACCTGTATTAATTGAATTATTTGCATTATATTTATACATTCCGAAGAATGACATACCAGATACTTCACCATAATCAGTTGCACTTTGGTTTTTAGCAATATTTAGTTTTTTATCAATAAACATATAAACTCTGTTATCAGTGTTTTTGGTTACTGTTCCATTTTCAGTATCAATTGTAACTGCAGCATAATCTCCATTTGCATCTTTGCTCTTAAATTCTTTTAAAAGATTGGCACCAGTTTCTAAGAATAATGTTGAATTATTAATTAAATCTAATTCATCTATTCTTGATAATGTAAATAAAACATCTGAATATTCGTTTTCTCTATCTGTTGCTCCTACTAATACAATAGCAGAATTATTTATATTTACTTGATTAGCTCTTTGAATAGAAGTATTTCTCTTAGGATTATCAAATGTACCATAATTATATATGTTTATAGTACTTGTTCCTCTAGTCGTAGATGCATTTCCACTTCCAAATATAGAACCACCTATTGTAAATACGTTTCTATCATTACCATCTATATTTACACTTGTTCCATTAGTAACACTGACGAATGTCCAGTCATATTCATCAGATCCAGAAGCATTTGCTTCTCCTCCTCCGAATACTGTACCGCCAATAACAATATTGCCTTCAGTTAAGTTATGATTTAATACTACTCCGTCACCAATATTAACTATTGTTGAACCAAATACTTTTGATGTATTAGCACCACCATACACATTTCCGTGTATAGTTCCTCCAGCAATATTAACATTTGCTATAGAATTATTTGTACCTTCATCTCCTGTATAAGCCGCATTACCTCCACCAAATACAGAACATGTACTTAATAATGTACAAGATGATGAACCTACTGTGGAAGTTCCACCAACTAATATATTAGTGTTGCCAACAACAGTAGCTGTTAAACCATTTCCTCCAGCATAAGCGCTTCCGCCTATAGAAGTATTATTTAATACAACGGTTGTACTTCCTAATACTCTACCATTGTTTCCTCCTCCGTAGATATTTCCGCTTGTTGAAGAACCATACATTTTTAACGATGTATTTCCATTTACATGTGCTGTAGAACCATTTCCTCCAGCAAATACTGAAATACCAGCAGTTGCATCTGTAATTGTCACATCAGTAGAACCAATAACAGTTCCTTGATTTCCTCCACCAAAGATATATGAAGTGACTGTTCCACCTGTCATTTCTACAGAAGTGTTGCCTGTTACATTAGCAGCATTTCCTCCTCCATAGATAATGTCCATAGTTCCAGCAGATATATCTATATTTGTTGCTCCGGCAGATGCTTGATTTCCTCCACCAAACATTGTTGTTACGTTTCCACCTGACATATCGATATTAGTAGCTGTACATTGTGCTTGGTTTCCTCCACCATATACAGTAGTAGCCGTTCCACCATTTATTTCAACATTTGTTGTTGTACTTACTGCTTGGTTTCCTCCACCATATATAATTGTTAATACACCATCATTAACTTCTACATTTGTTGTTGTTGTTGTTCCACCTGCATTATTTCCTCCATAAAGT
>OMST01000004.1 GCA_900313815.1 uncultured Eubacteriales bacterium | reverse complement strand
TTTTTTATATCATATAAATATTATCATTTGTTTCATTAGATACATTTTCCAATTTTTGAACTCTAGTATCTAAATTCTTGATTTGTCTTTCTAATTTATTAATTTTTTCATTTATTTCATTATTTTCATCATAGTATCCCATTTGTTCTCCTGTCATATTTGGATTTGGATACATTGGCCCATATGCTTGCATTTGTTGATTAATGTTGTATCCACTAGGAGGTATATACATACCGGGATTTGAATATCCTTGATTAATATTTTGATAAAACATATCTCTATTTTTCATGATATCACCTAACATAATATATGACAAAGAAGTATATTTGGTGTATAATATATTCCGAGGTATTACTATGAGATTAAAACATATAAAAAATGCAGATATTATTATTAATTCTTCTAATTATTTAATTAAGAATCCTAATGATTATAAAGGTAAATGGAATGAATTATTTGGTAATGATAATCCTATAGAAATAGAAATAGGTACAGGCAAAGGCAAATTTATTATAGATAAAGCTATTCAAAATCCAAATATAAATTATATAGGAATAGAAAAATATGATACTCCATTAGTTAATGCAGTTAAAATACTTAATAATATTGAGTTAAATAACTTAAAACTTATATGTTTTGATGCATTAAATATTAATGATATATTTGATAAAGAAATATCTAAAATATATTTAAATTTTTCAGATCCATGGCCTAAAAAAAGACACGAAAAAAGAAGACTATCTTCAAGGCAGTTTTTAGAAAAATATGATTTAATATTTAAAGATGAAAAAAGAATTCAAATGAAAACTGATAATGATGATTTATATGAATATTCATTAATATCTTTTGAAGAGAATGGATATGAAATAATAAAGACAGATACTAATTATAAAGATACAATTACCACTGAATATGAAGATAAATTTATAGGTAAGGGTAAGAATATTAATTATATATATGTTGTTAAAAAATAAATAGTTTGTTATAATTTTATTGTGGGAGATAAAATATGTTTAAGAAAATTTTAATTGGACTTATTTTAATTTTTCTTACAGGTTGTTCTATTAATTTAGAAAACATGTCATATGAAAAAATAATAGATTCAAGTATAGAAGAAAATATTAAATATAGTAATGTTAATGAAGTTGGTTATAAATATTATTTACCAATTAATTTTAGTGTGTATAAAGATGATTTATATAATCAGATATTATTGTCTAATAATGTATACTATTATTTAAATGTTGATGTAGTAAGTTATCATTATAAAAAGGTAATGAAAACCAATCATGAATTAGATGATTATTTATATTATACTTTTGAAAAAGATGGCAAAAATGGTTATGTAAGAGTTACTAAAAATAATGATTACTTTTTTGTTGAGTTGTGTTATAATTATGCTATAATAGAGGTAGAGGTAAAAGAAGAAGATTTAAAATATGCTATATCTAGAGGTATCATCATTTTAAACTCTATTAAATATAATGATTTAATTATAGAAAAAAATATAGTAGATGATGCGATCGAAACTAGTGAAAGTACATATTCAATACCACAACCTGAAAATAAGTCAACATCAAAGAATGTACTTGAGTATATTAAAGAAAATGATGGTTAAAGAAAGAGGTGTCACACGATGGGCGTTTTTAGTAAACTAAAGAATATCTTCTATGATGAAGAAATAGTTGAAGAACCTGATACTGAATTAAAAAAAGTAGATAAGGAAGTAAAAAAAGAGATATTAGAAGAAAAACCAAGGGTAGAAGAAATAAAAGTTATTAAACCTGAGCCTGTGGTTGTTGAAGAAACAGTAAAAGAAGAACCTAAATTAGAAAAGACAGTTAATGAAAGAGATTTATTTAGAAGTGAAAGAACATTTAATTTTACTGAATTAGATGAAGAAGATATACAACTTCCACCAAGAAGAAATGTCCTAGACATGGAAAAAGGAAGAACTCTAGATAGACCAACTTCAAATGATGTTGAACAACCAAAAATATTTAAACCTAGTCCTATAATATCTCCAATATATGGAATATTAGATAAAGATTATAAGAAAGAAGAAATAGTTAGTAAAAAAACGGAACCTTCTAAAGAAAAAGAGGGATTAGCAAGAGATTATGATTCTGTTAGAAGAAAAGCATATGGTACTTTAGAAGATGATTTAGAAGACACATTAAATTCTATGAATAGAATGACTCCTATTGAAATAAAAGAAGAAGAAAAGAAAGAAGAAGTATTAGAAAAAACATCTAAAATAGAAGATTTAATTACTAAAATAGATGAAAGTGCTGAAGATGTATCAATTGGTGAACTTGAGGACAAACTAGAATTAGAACATTTTGATGATACAGAAGAACAAGAACCGGTTGATAAGACAATGACCGATAGTACTTTAGAACATGATTTATTTAACTTAATCGATTCTATGTATGATGATAAGGAGGAATAATTTATGGAATCTTTGAGTAGTATATTACCAATAATAATTTATGTGTTACTAATAATATTCTTAACGATAGCTATTATTATCGGAATTAAGGTAGTATTTATGCTTGATAAAGTGAATGTATTAGTTGATGATGTTACTACAAAAGTAAAAACACTTGATAGGATATTTAAAGTTATTGATATTGCTAGTGATAAGGTAACTGCAATAGGTGAATCAATATTAGCGTACACAACCAAGTTATTTGGTAAAGTGTTTAGAAAAAAAATGAAAGATATGGAGGATGATGAAGATGAGTAGAAAATCTGGATTAGCAAAATTTGTTGGAGGACTTGCTTTAGGAGCTGGACTTGGAGTATTATTTGCTCCTGATAAAGGAGAAAATACTAGAAAGGTACTTAAGAAGAAAGTTGATGATTTAGTTGCTAAAATTAAGGAAGTAGACTTAGATGAAGTTAAAGATGAACTTCTATATAAAGCTGAAACTTTAAAAGCTGAATTAGCTTCACTAGATAAAGAAAAAGTAAAAGAAGTTGCTTTAGAGCAAGCAAACAAAATTAAAGCAAAAGCTGAAGAATTATACAAATTAGCTATTGAAAAAGGAACTCCAGTAGTTGAAAAAGCAACTGATGATGTTAGAAAACAAGCATTAAAAGTTGTAAAAGAAATAGAAAAAAAATTACAAGATAAAAAGGCATAAAAGCCTTTTTATTTTGCCTAAATAATAGTATTAGCAGTATTAATATTTTTAACACAAATACCAGTAAGTTTAATAGTGACAATATCATTTCCAGAAAGTGATTATACAAATGATATATCAAAAAAATCATATGAAGATAAAGCAGAGAAATTAGTAATAACTGCCGAAAAAATAATTGATGCATATGGAAGATATCCCAATCACAATATGGTAATAGCAACATTGTTAATTAACTTGTTGATAAATAAATATAATTATGTTAAAATCTATATGTAATCACTGAGAAATATTATTAAATCAATGTTATAAGTGAGTCTAGGATAGTGTAAACTAGATTAATATATTTAATAATTCCTATCTCAATAATAGTGAATCGTTAATAACGTTACAATTAATAAAGTTAAATAAAGGATGGTACCGTCTATATGACTCCTTGTACTATTCTTTTTTTATTTTAAGGAGGATATATGAAAAATGATAAGATAACTTCAAGAGATGTTGATTTTGCTAAATGGTATACAGATATAGTAAGAGCTGCTCATTTAGCTGATTATACTTCTGTAAAAGGTTGTATTGCTATAGAACCTAATGGTTATGCAATATGGGAAAAGATTCAGTCAATAATGGATAAAAAATTTAAAGAATTAGGACACGTTAATGTTCAAATGCCTTTACTTATACCTGAAAATTTATTTAATCAAGAAAAAGAATTGATTGAAGGATTTGCCCCTGAACTTATATGGGTAACTGAAGTAGGGAATAAAAAATTTGATGAAAGATTCGCAATACGTTCTACTTCTGAAACATTGTTTTGTGATTATTATAAAAAACATATTACTTCTTATAAAGATTTACCAAAATTATATAATCAATGGTGTAATGTATTTAGATATGAAAAAGAAACGAGACCATTTTTAAGATCAAGAGAATTCTTATGGCAAGAAGGACATACAGTTCATGCTAGTGAAGAAGAAGCATTAAAAGAAACATATCAAATGATGGAAGTATATAGATGGTTTAATCACGAAATATTAGCTATTCCATCAATTACTGGAAAGAAAACAGAAAAAGAAAAATTTGCTGGAGCAGAATTCACATTAACCAATGAAGATTTAATGTATAATGGTGTATGTTTACAGGATGGTACATCACATTACTTTGGGCAAAAATTTAGCAAAGCCTACGATGTTAAATTCACAAATAAAGATAATCAAGAAGAATATGTTTACTATACAACATGGGGTAAAACAACTCGTGCTATAGCAGCTATTATAATGGTACATGCTGATGATTATGGATTAGTACTACCACCTAGAATAGCACCTAAACAAGTAGTAATTATACCAATTGGAAACGATGATAAAGTAAATAATTTATGTAATAAATATAAAGAAGAATTATCAAATAGCAATATAGTTAGTTATATTGATGATTCAGAGAAATCCCCTGGATTTAAATTTGCAGAAGCTGAAGTTAATGGTATTCCAGTAAGAATAGAAGTGGGATTACGTGATTTAGAAAGCAATAAAATAACTTTAGTGAGAAGAGATACAAGAGAAAAAATATCTGTTGATTGTAATACTGATATTGTTAAATGCGTTAGTGAATTATTAGAAACTATACAAAAAGATATGTATAAAAGAGCAATAGAAAGAAGAGATAAATTAACTTTTGAAGCTCATAATTTGGAAGAAATGAAAAACATATTAAATACTCAACCCGGATTTATTCATGCTATGTGGTGTGGCAGTCCTGAATGTGAAATGAAAATAAAAGAAATTAAAGGATGCAAATCACGTTGTATTCTTGAAGAAAAACCAATAGATGATAAATGCGTTTGCTGTGGAAAAGAAGCAAAGCATCATGTTATTTGGGGTATACAATATTAAGTAGGTGAAATTATGAATTTTAAAGTTTATAAAGAATTAGATCAAGATAGAAAAAATAACATTATAGTTAATGCTACACTTGCTGCTACATTTTTAACCGCGAGTATGTATAATACAATATTCGGCGCTGATAAAGTGAATATGTTAACATTTGAAGCAGCTATAACCAATCCATTGTTTTATTCAATTACCACCGCTTTAGCAGGTTGTTATTTTGCTAGCAAAGCAAGAGAAAGCATTGATTATAAACCATATGTATTGAAAAAGTAATATAGATTAATAAATACTTGACAAATAAATATTATTAATATATAATCTTATTTGTTGAAAAAGAAAGAAAGAGAGCCACTCTTCACCAGATGTATAAATACATTGGTCAAAAAGCTTAATTTATTTAAATTAGTTTTTTAAGTGGACTTTCTTGTCCACTTTTTTAAATTATATGGAGGTGTTAGCAATAGCTAAGCAAAACGATGTTCTAATAAATGAACAAATAACTTTAGAAAACGTAATGGTAATTGGACCTAATGGTGAAAAAATGGGTATCAAAAATATTAATGATGCCAGAACACTTGCAATGTATGCTGGATTAGATTTAGTTTTATTGAATAGCGATCCTAAAAATCCTGTTTGTAAAATAATAGATTATAATAAGTATCGTTATGAAAAACAAAAACAAGTAAAAGAAGCAAAGAAAAAACAAAGAGAACAAAATCTTGAAACAAAAGAATATCGTCTTAGTGTAACAATCGATGTTGGAGATTTTGAAACTAAGTTAAGAAATGCAAAAGCATATTTAGAAAAAGGCCATAAGATTAAAGTTGCTGTTAGATTTAAAGGTAGACAACTTGCGCATCC
Organism: uncultured Eubacteriales bacterium; assembly: GCA_900313815.1. Taxonomy (GTDB): domain Bacteria; phylum Bacillota_I; class Bacilli_A; order RF39; family UBA660; genus CAG-1000. The sequence continues at coordinate 484 of OMST01000004.1, read as the reverse complement.
AGAATTAGGTCGTGATGTAATAATGAGATTTGCAAGCAGATTAGAAGATGTAGCAGATATTGAAGTACAGCCTAAAATGGAAGGAAAGAGTATGCAGCTATTTTTAGCACCTAAAAAAGTAGAAAGGAAGAATTAATTATGCCAAAAATGAAATCACATGGTGGAATCAGTAAAAAAATTTTAGTTAGAAACTCTGGTTCTACAAAAATCGGACATGTTGGAGCTAACCACAATAGTGGTAAAAAACCAACAGACTTCAATAGAAAATCAAGAAAGGGATCTGTATTAAGTAAGGGAGACGCTAAAAGATACAGAGGACTAGTAAAGTAAGGGGGTAAGTTCAAATGACAAGAGTTAAAGGTGGAGTTGTTTCTAAAAACAGAAGAAGAAAAGTATTAAAAAGAGCTAAAGGATACTTTGGAAGTAAACATAGATTATATAAGACTGCTCAAGAACAATTATTCCATAGTGGAGCATATAGCTT
>OMST01000007.1 GCA_900313815.1 uncultured Eubacteriales bacterium | reverse complement strand
CTTTTTCTTTATATGACGTGATTTATTGACAAATATATACAAAATGAGGTAAAATTATCCTGGAAGAGAGGCTAAGAAGATGTACGAAGAGAAAAGATTTTTAACTGCTAGAGAAATATTAGAAAAAGATTTTAAAATTGATGCTAGAGGATATAGACCTCAAGAGGTAGATCAATTTCTTGATTTGGTAATAAAAGATTATGTTGAATTTGAGAATACCACTAAGAAATTGTTATCTGAAATTAAGTTGTTAGAGTCTGATAATTCTAAGTTAAAATCTGAGATAAGAAACTTAAGAGCGTCTCTTGAAATAGCTAATTCTAATAAAGGTGTTACTAATGTAGATTTATTAAAGAGAATTAGTGATTTAGAAAAAGTTGTTTATGGAGAAGAATAATTTTTAAGACAAACGCTATTATTTATAATAGAGGAAAGTCCATGCTCACTCATTCTGTGATGAATGAAAGTGTTCGCGCTAGGGGAAAAAATAACCCTAGGTAGTATTTTTATACTAACGGCGGCGAGATAATCAAGACCTGATTATAGTAGCCATAAAGTGCCATAGAGACGAGATAATTAGGGATAATTATTGTGGAACGAGGTAAACCCCACGAGTGAGAAACCCAAATTTGGTAGGGGAGCTCTTACGAATGAATAAGAAAAGAGTAAGGGAAGGAGAAATCCTTAGATAAATGTTTGTCACCTTTTAGGTACAGAACATGGCTTATTAAAAATTATTATATATAGGAGATAATCGTGAAAGAAATAGGAGAAAGTTTCAGAAATGCAAGAGAAACTATAGGTATTTCTAAAGACGAAGTTGTTAAAGATTTAAATATTACAGAAAGTCAACTAGATAATCTTGAAGATGGGAATGCTAATGCATTTAAAGATGTTTTTTTTCTAAAAGATTTGATTAGAAAATATTCTAGATATTTAAATTTAGATGAAGATGAAAACATAGATAAATTTAATGATTTTATTTTCAGTTATACTTCAAGAATACCAATAGATGATATTCTAGAGCAAACAAGAGAAATTAACATCATGAAAGAACAGAAAGAAGAAAATAAAGTAGTTTCACCATATACATATCATAGAAAGAAAAAAAGTTTAAAAAATACCATTATATACATATTACTAGTTATAGTAGCAATAGTTTTAATATTTATGGTTTATAAGTATATTAATGGTAAAAAAGATGATAAAGTTAGTTTGATTAATTATGTTGAAAGGAGATATTTATTATGAATGTTCCAAACAAAATAACAATATGTAGAATTATATTATCAGTGGTATTATTAATTTTATTAATTATACCTATTGAGAAGTTTGGTATTAGTTTCCCGGAATTTAAAGTTGCTAAAATAATGATTGATAGCAAATACTTATTTTGTGGAGTTATATTTTTAATAGCTTCTTTAACTGATTTCTTGGATGGACACTTAGCTCGTAAATATAATATGGTAACTGATATGGGTAAAGTATTAGATGCTATTGCTGATAAGATATTAGTTAATGGAGTATTAATTATATTAGCAGTTGAAGGATATATTAGTCCGATTGTGCCAGTAGTAATTGTTTCAAGAGATATAATTGTTGATTCAATTAAAATGGTTGCTGGGCAAAAATCTGGAGCTGTTGGAGCTTCTAAAGCTGGTAAGATTAAAACTGCTTGTATGTTAACTGGAATAGTATTATTGTTCTTCTATGATTTACCATTTTCACTCGTGAATTTACATCCTGCTAAAGTAATAATTATGGTAGCAACAATATTATCAGTTATTAGTGGAATTCAATATTATACAAAGAATAAAAAGTTCTTAACAGATAATATGTAAAAAAACTAATAATTAAAAAAATATATAAAATAAACATCAATTATTTAGAAATAAATGGTGTTTTTTTATGTAAAAAAGCATTATTAAATGGCTTAAAATAGGATAATATAATTTTATCAAACAAGTGTTTGCAAAAAAGTGTTGACAAAGGTATTTTTTTGTTTTAAAATTAAATTGTTAAAGGAGATACTTATGAAGAAAGACAAAGATAAAACATTAGATCAAGTACTTGCCGATATTGAAAAACAATTCGGTAAAGGCGCTATTATGAAATTAGGAGAAAAAGGTGTTAGAAATATAGATGTAGTATCAAGTGGATCACTTGCTCTTGATCAAGCACTTGGTGTTGGAGGATATCCAAAAGGAAGAATAATTGAAATATTTGGTCCTGAATCAAGTGGTAAAACAACTATTGCATTACATGCTATTGCTGAAGTACAAAAATTGGGGGGAAGAGCAGCATTTATTGATGCTGAACATGCATTAGATCCTGTATATGCTAAAAAATTAGGTGTAGATACAGATGAATTATTATTAAGTCAACCTGATACTGGGGAACAAGCTTTAGAAATTGTAGAAGCTTTAGTTAGAAGTGGAGCTATGAGTATTATAGTTGTAGACTCAGTTGCTGCTTTAGTACCTCAAGCTGAAATAGAGGGGGAAATGGGAGATTCTCATGTTGGTCTTCAAGCTAGATTAATGTCTCAAGCTTTAAGAAAATTAGGTGGCATTGTAAATAAAACAAATACAATATGTATATTTATTAATCAATTAAGAGAAAAAGTAGGAATTATGTTTGGTAATCCTGAAACTACACCAGGTGGACGTGCATTAAAATTTTATTCTACTGTTAGATTAGATGTTAGACGTGGAGAACAAATAAAAGTTAATGGTGATGTTCTAGGAAATAAAACAATTATTAAAGTTGTTAAGAATAAAGTCGCTCCACCATTTAAAACTGCTGAAGTTGAAATAATGTATGGAGAAGGAATTTCAAAAGCCGGTGAAGTTATTGATATTGCTTCAAATATTGGACTTATAGATAAGAGTGGTGCTTGGTTCAGTTATAAAGGTGAAAAAATAGGCCAAGGAAAAGAAAATGTAAAACTTGTATTTAAAGAAAATCCTGAATTATATAAAGAAATTGAATCTAAAGTACGTGAACATTTATTTAATGGTAAAGAAGAAGAGTAATTCTTCTTTTTTAATTGAATAAAATATGTTAAAATATGAGATGTAAGAGGTGATATATATGTCATTAAAAGTATATAATACATTTAGCCGTGAAAAAGAGGACTTTGTACCATTACATGGAAACAATGTTGGTATGTATGTTTGTGGACCAACTGTATATGGATATCCTCACTTAGGACATGCTAAAAGTTATATTAGTTTTGACACAATATATAGATATTTAAAATATAGTGGGTATAATGTTAAATATGTTCAAAATATTACAGATGTAGGACATTTATTAAAAGATGCCGATAGTGGAGAATCTAAAATAGAAAAACAAGCTAAGATTGAAAGTTTAGATCCATATCAAATCGCATATAAATATGAAAATGCTTACTTTGAAGATATGGCTAAATTAAATGTATTAAAGCCTGATATTTCTTGTAGAGCTACTGGTCATATTATAGAAATAATAGATATGATTAAGACTTTAATAGATAAAGGTTATGCATATGTGACTACTGATAATAATGTATATTATGATGTAAGTAAGTTTAATGAATATGGAAAACTTTCTAATAGAACAATAGATGATACATTAAGTGGCGAAAGAATTAATGTAGCTGATGATAAAAAAAGACCAGAAGATTTTGCATTATGGAAAAGTGCTGATGAAAATCATTTGATGAGATGGCCTAGTCCATGGGGAGAAGGATATCCTGGATGGCATATAGAATGTTCTGTTATGTCTAAAAAATATTTGGGTGAAACATTTGATATACATGGTGGTGGAATGGACAATATGTTCCCACATCATGATTGTGAAATAGCTCAAAGTGAAGCTGCTAATGATAAACCATTTGTTAAGTATTTTATGCATAATAATCTAGTAACTGTAAATGGACAAAAAATGGGTAAATCTTTAGGTAATTCAGCTTATTTAAAAGATATATTTGAAAAATATGATCCATTAGTTATTAGATTCTATACATTACTTTCTCATTATAGAAAACCAACTGATTTCAGCGATAGTAATATATTAGAAGCTAAAAAGAATTATGATTCTATTGTTAAAGCAGTAAATAAAATATCTAATTTGGATAATAACTTTACTGAAGATAGTGAAATAGTGGATATTAAAAATAAATTTTTAGAAGCAATGGATGACGATTTTAATACTAGTTTAGCTATTAGTTATTTATATGAGTTAGTTAAAATAATTAATACAACAAATGATGAAAACAAATTAAAAAACATTAACAATTTCTTTGTAAATACAGTTAATCCAATATTAGGTTTATCATTTAAAGCTAGTGTTAATAATGCTGAAACAAAAGAAGATGAATTAATTAAATATATAATTGAACTTAGAAATAAAGCAAGAAGTGAGAAAAGATTTGATTTATCTGATGAAATAAGAGATAGTCTTTTAAAAATTGGAATAACATTAAAAGATGGTAGAGAAGGGACTACATATGAAAAATAACTCTAAATGAGTTATTTTTTGTTTAATTATGTAAAATTTATAAACTTTTTTTGTTTAGTTATTCTATATTTAGTATAATATAGATAAGGTGAATAATTATGGTCGTTAGAAAATTTAATTATTATAGGTTTTTTGTTTTTATTGTAATATTACTAGGCATTATATTTTTTACATGTAGAGTTATAAGTAAACACAATTATAAGAAAACATATGATTATAAACTGAGTGAAATAGGATATAATGAAAGAGAAACTGAAATATTAAAGAATAATTTAAGTAATAACGAACTTGATAAATTGTTAACTAAAAAGTATAATAAAGAAATAGTTGGTTTTGTTAAGGAAAAATACTTTATATATAAGAATTTAGATGATTATTTAGATTATAAAAATTCTCATAAATCTGATTCATATAATGATATTGTTTCAATCGTTAATACAGAAGCCAACAAAGAATGGATTGATAATCAAAAAGAAACTGATATTTCTAAAGGAAGTTTAATGCTTGTTAATAGAATATATGGTTTAAAAGAAGATTATGAACCAGATGATATTATTACAGTACCTGCTCAATATGCTTATAGTGGAGTAAAGATTAGTAATAGTATATTAGAAAGTATTATTAATATGATAGATGCTGCTAAAAAAGAAGGATATACTTTTGTATTATCTGATGGATATAGAAGTTATAAAACTCAAAGTGATATATATGATACATATAAAAGATCCTATGGAGAGAGAGCAGCAGATAACGAGGTTGCTAGACCTGGTCATTCTGAGTATCAAACCGGAATATCATTTACTATAGTGCCATATAATAAAGCATATGATGAATCAAAAGATAGTGAAGAGTATACTTGGTTACAAAATAATGCTCATAAATATGGGTTTATATTTAGATTTACAGCCGATAAAACTAAATTAACAGGATTTGGAGCATTTACTTGGAGACTTAGATATGTTGGTACTGAAGCTGCAAGTGTAATGTATCAAGAAAAAATATGTTTTGAAGAATATTATGCTTATTACATAGATAAGGAGTAAATATGAATAAAAATATTGTTGTTTTAGGTGGAGGAACTGGTCAATCAGTTTTATTAAAAGGATTAAAACTATTTCCATTTAACATATCTGCAGTTGTAAGTGTTGCTGATGATGGAAGAAGTACAGGTAAATTAAGACAAGAGTTTAATATTCCTGCAGTAGGAGATGTTAGAAGGGTTTTAATAGCACTTTCTGAAACAGAAGATATAGTTGAAAAATTAGTAAATTATCGCTTTCACACTACTAGTGATTTAGATGGTCATACAGTTGGAAATATTCTTTTAACTGCACTTATTGATATATGTGGAGATTTATCTACGGGTGTAAAACAAGTTAGTAAAACATTAAAATTAAAAGGAAATGTTTTACCACTTACTGATGAATGTGTAACTCTAATGGGAGAAATGGAAGATGGTCGAATTATAGAAGGTGAACATAATATAACTGAAACTCCTGGTAAAATAAAAAGAGTATTCTATAAAGATGAACCAACTGCTAATAGGGAAGTAATAAATGATATATTAAATAGTGATGCCATAATACTTAGCATGGGTAGTATATATACTAGTGTTATTCCAAACCTATTATGTAAAGAAGTAATTGATGCTATAGATAAATCAAATGCTAAGATTATATATGTTTGTAATCTATTTACTCAACCGGGGGAAACAGATGATTTTAAAGTAAGTGACCATATTAAGTTAATAGATAGTTACTTAGGAAAGAAAAAATTAGATGTGGTTATAACTAATAGTGAAAAAGTAGATAAGAAACTATTAAAAAGATATGAAACTACAGAACAAAAGTCTCTTGTCGTTGTAGATGATAAAAACATTAAAATAGAGAATGTTAGCAAACCATTAGTAACTTTAGATGATAATACATTAAAGCATGATAATATTAAATTAGCACTAGAAATAATGAATATTTTAGCAAAATAAAAAAATGCACTTGACTTATTTAACGTATTTATGATAATATTAATACGCTTGATTATTATCAAGTGCCTACCTTTTGGGGAATTAGCTCAGTTGGCTAGAGCACCTGCCCTGCACGCAGGGGGTCAAGGGTTCAAGTCCCTTATTCTCCACCAGTGATTATTAAAACTCAAATTTAATTATTTGAGTTTTTTATTTTATAAAAAAAGGATTTTTTTAAATCCTTTTTATTGTTCTTTACTACATAGTATCATTGGTATAATAATAGGTCTTCTTCCTGTTAATTCTATTATATAAGAATTTATCTCTAAAATAATTCTGTTTTTTAAATCTGTAAGATTAAAATTATCTTTTTCTAGTTCATTTAATACTATTATATTTGTTTTATCTTGAATCTTTTTGATTAATTCTTGATTATCATTTACAACTACAAATCCTCTAGTAGTTATATTTGGTTCAATAATCATTTTTTTATTTTTTAAATCAATATTTAATATAACAATTAATACACCATCTGTAGACATTATTTTTCTATCTTTAATAATAGATACACCAACATCTCCAATACGTGAACCATCTACATAAATATCATTTATTAATATACTATTCTTTTTATATACTTCACCATCTTTCATAGCAATAATATCGCCATTTTTACAGATGAAAGTATTTTCCTTTTTAACATCACATAGAGTAGCTAAATGAGTATGAGCAGCTAACATTCTATATTCACCATGCATTGGCATAAAATATTTTGGTTTAATTAATCTAAATAATAGTTTTAATTCTTCCTGTTTTGCATGCCCGCTTGTATGAACATCATATTCGCTAGCATTAGTATATACTTTAGCTCCTTTTAAATATAATTTATTAATAATTCTGTTAATAGATAATGCATTACCAGGAATAGGGGATGATGAGAATATCACTGTATCATCTTTCATAAGTGTAATGTTTTTATCATTTCCATTTGCTATTCTGGATAAAGCAGCAAGTGGTTCTCCTTGACTACCAGTACATAATAAACATACTTTACTTGGATCTAATCTATTAGCTTCTTCACTTGAAATAAATATATCTTTATCTTTTATATATCCACAATCTTTAGCTATTTCAATACTAGTATTCATACTTCTACCGAAAACAACAATTTTTCTGTTATTTTCTTTGCATGTTTCAACTATATGAGTAAGTCTATAAATATTACTTGCAAATGTAGCAAGAATAATTCGAGAAGTAGGATTTTCAGCAAATATTTCAGCTAAAGCTTCATCTACTACTGATTCAGAAGCAGAGAAACCTGGAACTAAAGCATTCGTTGAATCACTTAATAATAAGGTAACTCCTTTATTACCAATTTCAGCCATTTTACCTATATTAGCAACCGGACCGATTGGTGTTAAATCAAATTTAAAGTCTCCTGTTTCAACTATAGTTCCATTAGGAGTAGTAATTGCCATACCAAATGAATCTGGTATAGAGTGTGTTGTTGTAAAGAATTCTATATTAAAATATTTAGTTTTAATATTTAATTCTTCATTAACAATTACCATTTTTGGTTGAGATATATTTCTTTCTTCTAATTTATTCTTAATTAATTTACCTGCTATATTAGGCGTATAAATAACTGGTATATTTATATGTTGTAAAAGAAATGGTATACCACCAATATGATCTTCATGTCCATGAGTTATGATTAATCCTTTAATTTTATCTTGTACATTTTTTAAATGAGTATAGTCAGCCAAAACATAATCAATACCCATTAAGTTCTCTTCTGGGAACATTACTCCGCAATCTATTATAAAAATCTCATCTTCATGAGTTACTACATACATGTTTTTACCAACTTCACCAAGACCACCTAAGGCACAGACCAAAGTCTCACCATTTTTACTTATCATTTTAATCATTTCCTTTCAAAAAAAAGTTAATTCAGTAATAAGCATTATATCATAGTGTTTAATATTTGTCAAAAAACCACATTTATATTATAATTATGATTAGGGGGAATATTTATGTCCACGATTGATTACTACAATAAAAATGCAAAATCTTATTTTGATAAAACTGTTGACGCTAGAATGGTTGAACAATATAATATTTTTTTAAAACATGTTAAGTTTAATGGAAAGATATTAGATTTTGGATGTGGTAGTGGAAGAGACAGTTTAGCATTTAAAAATATGGGATTTCAAGTATATCCTATAGATGGAAGTGAAGAACTTTGTAAATTAGCAAGACAATATACCGGTCTTGATGTAAAATGCATGGATTTCTTTGATTTAAATGATGAAGAATTCTACGATGGGATATGGGCATGTTCATCTATACTGCATGTACAAAGATCAAGATATTTAGAATTATTAAGAAAGATGCGCAATGCTATTAAAACAGATGGCTCTATGTATATTTCTTTCGCAGATGGATATGATGAAGAAGTATATAAAGAAGATGGAAGATATTTTAATGATTTAAATGAAAAATCATTTATAGATTTAACTTCTTTAGCTAATCTTAGAGTAGTTGAATATATTAAAAATAAGTCTAATATTAGTGCTCATAATAATGTAACTTGGAATATTTTTATTTTAAAAAGGAGATAATATGGAAAAAGTATTTAACAAATTAGTTAGAGATAACATACCGAGTATTATTGAAAACAATGGAGAAAAATCATTTATTAGAGTATTAGGTGAAAGCGAATACAAAATTGAATTAGAGAAAAAATTAAATGAAGAGTATAATGAAGTATTATCTTCTAGTGGAAAAGATAGAATTGAAGAATTGGCTGACATGGTTGAAATAATTAAGTGTTTAGCTGAAATAGAGGGATTTTCTTTAGATGAAGTTATTGAAGTGTCTAAAGAAAAAAGTTTGAAAAGAGGTTCTTTTAGTAAAAGAATATTTTTAGAAAAGACAACTGATTAGAGGTGAAATGATGGGATTATTTAGTAAGATTAAAAATATATTTAGTAAACAAGAAGAAGTTAAAGAACAAATAGAAGAAAAACAAGAAATAAAGGTAACTGAAGAAGAAAAAGAAGAAATAAAAGAAACTACTAAATATGTAGAAGGATTATCTAAATCAAGAGATAATTTTGTTAATAAATTAAGTGTTCTTGGTATCAAATATACAAAAATAAGTGAAGATTTTTATGATGAATTAGAAGAAATATTAATTACTGCTGATGTTGGAGTTAACACAGTAATGGATTTTATTGATAGACTAAAAAAACGTGTTAAAAGTGAAAATATAACTGATTTTGAATATTTAAAAGAAGTAATAGTAGATGAACTATTTATGATATATGTTGGGGATGATATTCTTTCTTCTAAATTAAATATTAAAGATAATGAAACAAATGTAATATTATTTGTAGGAGTAAATGGTGTAGGTAAAACTACAAGTATTGCTAAAATAGCAAATAAGTTTAATAAAGATGGTAAAAAGGTTATGTTAATTGGAGGAGATACCTTTAGAGCAGGTGCAGTTAATCAATTAAAAGAATGGGCTGATAGACTAAATGTTTCATTCTTTGGAGATGATAGAACTGATCCATCAGCAGTAATATATGATGGGCTTATTAAAGCTCGTGATGAACATTATGATATAGTTTTAGTAGACACCGCAGGTCGTCTTCAAAATAAAGCTAATTTAATGAAAGAACTTGAAAAAATGAATAGAGTCATTAGTGATATTATTCCTAATAATCCTGTAGAAACACTTTTAGTTATAGATGCCACAACTGGACAAAATGGTGTTGTTCAAGCAAAAAGCTTTAAGGAAATAACAAATATTACTGGAATAGTTCTTACAAAATTAGATGGTACTGCTAAAGGAGGAATAGTTTTAGCTATTAAAGAATTAGTTAATATACCAGTTAAATTTGTTGGATTAGGAGAAAAAGAAAACGATATGATACCATTTGATATTGAAAAATATATATATGGATTATTTAAGGAGTTCTAATGAATATAGATAGAGAAAGAGTTACAAATTTATACGAAATATATAAAGAATTATTAAGTGAAAGAGAAAAAAAATATTTTGAATATTATTTCTATGAAGATTATTCATTAAATGAAATAGCTGAAATAAATAAAGTTAGTAAAGCTTATTCATCTAAATATTTAAATAAAATAATTAATAAATTAATTAAGTATGAGAATCTATTAAAAATAAATGATAGAAATAATAAAATAACTAAACTTTTAGAAGAAATAAAAGATGATAAATTAAAGAATAAAATAGAAGAGTTATTATAGAAATATTTTAATAAATAATATATAATAAGAATGTAGGTGATAGTATGATTAAAAAGAATGGATGGGGTTTAAGATTTGAATTGGTATTTATAATGATATTCTTAATATGCCTTTTAATCACAACAATATATTTGAATAAGATGGGTTTACTCGGTAATTCAAATAAAAATACAGAAAGCAAAGCATATTTTTCATATAATGCACTAGAAAATAGATTAAATGAATCTTCTAAAAGATATTATCAAAATACTTATGATGAATATTATAATACTAATATTACGATTAGATCATATACACTTATTTCAAGTGGATATATGAGTGAATTATTAGATGAAGATAGTAATAAATGTTCTGGTTATACTACAGTAAAACATACATCAGATGGAACTGAATTTAAGTCATATGTTAATTGCCCTAAATATAAAACAGTAGGTTATATGTATGAGTAAAACAATAATGGCAGTATGGGCAATGATAATAGTATTACTTTGCACATCTCTTATATTTATATCTAATGGACTTAGAGATAAAGTATTATTCAAATTAGAAAGAGAAATTAAAATATCTGCTAAAGAATATGTAAAAGATAATAATGTAGATATTCCAATGGGTAGTTCATTTATAATTAATGTTGCTGATTTAATAGATAAAGAATATTTAAAAGAAAATGAAGATATAGAAAAGTATTGCATTAAAACAATACTAGTATCTAGAGGTATTATTTTAAAAGAATATAAAGTTGAAAAAAAATGCGAAAAAAAAGATGATAAATGATGGTATTAATCATCTTTTTATTATATAATATTATTATAAGAAAGGAGACTATTATGGAAGTATTAACAGTACCACTATTAATTATAATATTAGTAGTATTATTAAGAAGTGTAGTTCAAGTTAATGAATATGAAAGGGGTATTAAATTCAGCTTAGGTAAATTTAATAAAATAATGAATCCAGGATGGAATTTAGTATTACCTATATTTCAATCTTATAAAAAGATTGATGTAAGAACAAAAGCAGTTGATGTTCCTGAACAAGACGCTATTACAAAAGATAATGTTTCTGTTAGAATTAATGCAGTTATTTATTATAAGATCTTTGATGCATCTAAAGCTATTTTAGAAGTTGAAAATTTCTATTATGCTGTAAGTCAACTTGCTCAAACTACAATGAGAAACGTTGTAGGTAGTGTTTCATTAAATGAACTTTTAGCAGAAAGAGATAAAATATCTACTGAAATATGTAAAATAATTGATGAAGCTACAGATCCATGGGGAATTAAAGTTGAAAATGTAGAGCTTAAAGATGTATCTTTACCAGAAGAAATGAAGAGAGTTATTGCTAAAGCTGCTGAAGCTGAAAGAGAAAGAGCTGCTATTTTAACAAAAGCTGAAGGTGAAGTAGAAGCTGCTAAAAACCTTGCTAAAGCTGCTGAAACAATGGCTACTACTCCAGGTGCATTACATTTAAGAACTTTATCTACTATTAATGATGTTAGTAGTGATCAATCAAATACAATTATTTTCTGTGTACCAGTTGAAGTATTAGAATCATTTAAAGCAGGTAACGCTGAAAAAATGATTAAAAAATTAACTGATAAAGAATAATTATTATAAAAGATTTTTAATTACATATAATTAATAAGGTGATATGTATGAAAAAAATCTTTTTATTTTGTTTATTATTTATTTTTATGATTAATATTAATGCTGAAGATTTAGGCCTTGCTAAAAATAGTGAAAGCGCTATATTAATTGAAGCTTCTACAAATAAAATATTATTTGAAAAGGATTCTCATAAAAAAATGGCACCAGCATCTATGACTAAAATGATGACATTATTAATTACAATGGAAGAACTTGAAAAAGGTAATTTGAAATTGGATGAATTTGTTACGGTATCTAAAAGAGCGCAAGATATGGGAGGTACTCAAATATATATAGAAGCTGGTAGTAAAGTAAAAATAGAAGATCTAATAAAAGGAGTTGGTATAGCATCTGCAAATGATGCTGCAGTTGCTTTAGCAGAAAGAATAGGTGGAACAGTAGAAAATTTTGTTAATATAATGAATCAAAAATCAAAAGAATTAGGGTGTAAAAATACTAATTTTAAAAATCCTCATGGATTAGATGAAGAAAATCATTATAGTAGTGCATATGATATGGCTTTAATAGCAAGTGAACTTATAAAACATGAATATGCTCTTAAAATATCCAGCACTTATGATGAATATATTAATATATCTGGTGAAAAGCATTGGCTAGTAAATACTAATAAATTAATTAAATTTTATAAAGGAATAGATGGTTTAAAAACAGGTTATACTGATAAAGCAGGTTATTGTTTAACAGCAACTATGAATAGAAATGATATGAGATTAATTAGCGTTGTTATGAAAAGTGATACTAAAGATAATAGAAGTTCTGATACTATAGGTATGATGGAATATGGATATTCTATGTTTGGTAGTGAATCAATTATTAAGAAAAAAGACTATTCTGGAAATATAACAATAAATAATAGTGATAAAAGGAATTATTCTTATCATTTAGATAAAGATGTAAATATAATAGTAAATAAAAATGTAAAAGATATTACATATAAAATAGATACTAAAATATATGAAGTTAAAGCACCATTAAATAAAAATGATATAGTAGGTAAATTAATACTAAAATATGATAATAAGAATTATGAATATAATTTATTGATAGATGAAAATGTTAATAAAGCAAATGTCTTTAAAATATTTACTAACACCTTTAGAGATATAGTAACTGGTAATATTAGAAAATAAATTCTTCCCATGTCAATTAAAATGTAGTATACTTATACTAGGTGATGATATGAAAAATAAAAAAGGATTTACATTAGTAGAATTACTAGCAGTAATAGCAATATTAGCAATATTAGTAATAATGGCACTACCAGCAGTCTTAAGAATGTTTAATCAAGCAAGAAAAGATTCATTTACAAATGAAGTAAATACAGTTTTAAGAACAGCAAGACAAGAATATTTATTAAGTGGAGGAACAAAAACAACATGGTCAAATGCAAGTGGATCTACAAATACATTAAGTCTTACAGGTAATAGTAGATTAATATACTATGTAAAAATGAATAGTGAAGGAAAAATAACAAAATTACAAGTAAGCAATGGAGATTATCAATATAATGTAACAAACAATGCAGGAATAGATATAGCTGAATCATCAAGTGTTGAGGAAGTAACAGAAGAAAATGAATTAGTTATAACACCAAGTGGTAATAGTAGTTCAGATTATGTATATATAATGAATGGAACCTCATATGATTCAGAAGATGCAATGCTTCAAGTTACCTCATCAACATATGGAATACCTGCATTTATAAAAACAGCTTATGAAGAACAACAATTATGGTGTGCTCATACTAACGATAATTATAATTCATGTAATGATGATTTTCCATATTATTATAATACCGAAAGCGAATGCAATGATGAAGCTCAATATTGGGATAGTTCGTCTGGATACAATTGTCAGTATGAAGCATTAAATATTCCAGTTGATATTCAAGTTGGATTTGAATTAAATAATACTAAATATTATTTAACAGCTATGGATCCATCCGCATATGAATCAAATAAGCAAACAGTTATAAATGCATTTGGATTATCTAACTGTGATGGTGATATTGCAATGTCTAATTCTAAGAGAAGTCTTATGAATATCCTTGGAATAATGGATGTTAATGCAGTTACTATGAATCCGGAGCCAATGCAATATATAAGTGGATCGAATTCATCAATGAGGATTGAGGTTTATCCATTTGGACATATTTCATTTGAAACTTTTCCAGTTGATGACAAATATAATGTATGTATAGTACTTGGAAATGGAACATTAGATTGTCTAGAAACGGAAGCTCAAGCACAGAAGTAAAAAGCGCTATTAAGTGCTTTTTAATTTATTAAAAATAGTGTAAAATATTATTAGGTGATGATAGATGAAAAAATATATTAAATTTTTAGATTATTTGGTTAAGGGCATATATGCAGGTATTATGATAGGCATTGCAGGATGCGTATATTTAAGTGTAGAAAATCATATTGTTGGATCATTCTTATTTGCTCTTGGTTTACTTACTATATGTATGTATGGTATGAATTTATATACAGGTAAAATTGGATATGTTCTAATAAATAAATTAGATTATTTAATTGAATTATTATTAACATTAATTGGAAACTTTATAGGGACATTTATTGTCGGTAGGTTAATATTATTAACTAGATTTAAAGCAATTGGTAAGGTTGCTCATGATATTGGAAAATTAAAATTAAATGATAATTTATTAAGTATATTTATATTAGCATTCTTTTGTGGAATACTTATGTATATAGCAGTTAATAATCATAAAAAGATATCTGGAGAGATAGGTAAATATATTGGTATATTCTTATGCGTCATGGTGTTCATATTATGTGGATTTGAACATAGTATAGCAAATATGTTTTATTTCTCATTGGGATCATTATGGAGTTTAAAAACACTTTTATATGTATTTATAATGGTTCTTGGTAATTCATGTGGCTCAATATTATTTGCATGGTTTTATAATAGATTTTATAAAAATTAATATTTTTAAAAAAGTAGTGTTTTATCATTTTTATTCTAATCATAATAATAGGAGGTTAGAAGATGAAAAAAACATTATTTTTTATTTTATTATTTTTTGTTATTGGAAAGGTCAATGCTATTGAATTAACTTATAGTGAATGGAGCGAAGAATATCCGGAAGGGATTAATCCTATATTAATAGAAAGTGAAGATAGATATTTGTGGTATAAAGAAGAAATATATGATGAAGAATATTTAATTAAAGAAGATATAGGAGATAAACAATATGATGAAAAAGATTATAAATATTTTGAAAGTGAATATCTAAGAGAGAAACCAGATGAATATAGTGAAAGAATTATAGAAAAAGTATATAGAGATATAGAATATACTGAAAATGATATAAATGGCGTATATATTCAAAAAGTTGAAAATATAGAGATATATAGAGTAGTTATTAATGATATAAATGGTAATTTAATAGCTGATAGTTTAACTAATATAGATGAAAACGTAATTATTAAGTTTAATCAAAAATATAATATAAATGATTTAATAATTAAAATCTATTATAAAGCTCATCTTAGAAGATTTAAAATTTTAACAGTAAATCTCCTTAGTTATGATGATGCATATATTTACTTTTCAAATTGTAGTATAGTTGGAGAAGTTGATACATCATTGAATTTATCTGGTACTGATTTTACTCCTGATTTAATACAAAGATTTTTATTCTATAAATATAAAGATAAATTATATAAAACATATAGAATAAATAAAACAATAACAAACGAATATTATACTAGTTATGAAGATTATACTAAAGATGTAGAATCATTAAAAACATTCTATAGATATATTACTAATGATTATATATTAGTAGGTCCTACTGGTGAAATAGTAACGGATGAATCTTATTGCAATAAAAGATTATGCAGAATAATATATGTAGGTAAAGAAGAACCAATAGAGGAAGAGCCTATAGAAGAAGTAATAGAAAATCCCGTAACAGGAGACAACATATATATTTACTTTATATTAGTGATTATTTCTATAACATTAATAATATTGTCGATAATTGTAGTACGAAAAAAACATCTAGTTTTGTCGAATTGATTTATTAATAATTAAAATAATTATAAAATTTATTTATGACAACAGAAATAAAATATAAAAAAAATATTCTTTATTTAAAGATTAATGAATCGCTAAATAAAGATACTTATTATAATTTTGAATCAGAAATAGTACCAATAGTATTAAATTTAAAAATTAATAAGTTGAATATTAATTTATCTAAAGTACTTAATATAGATGATATAGGAATCAATTCTCTAATAAAAGTATCATCCATAATAAATGGTTTTAATGGAGAAGTAGATGTTAGAGGAATAAACAATAGTATTAGGAATATATTAAATGAAAGTGATTTATTTGATTATTGTAATGATCTTTCTGAAGGAGAGATTCATTAATATGGAATATGACTCACTAATAAAAGAAAATGAATGGTTAATATATTCATTAATAAAGAAATATCCCAATTATAATAAAGAGGATTTATATCAAGCGGGTATTATAGGTATTATAAAAGCATATAAAAAATATAATAGTAATATAGGTATTAAGTTTTCTACATACGCTTATAAATATATTTTGGGAGAAATAATTAAGTGTATATCTGAACAAAGAAATATTCAAGTAAGTGAAGATTATATTTCTATATCAAAAAGATATCTACAAGTTAAAAAATTATTAACAGATAAATATAATAGAGAAGCAACATTTAAAGAAATATGTGAATTTATGCAGATGGATGAAAGTGTGTTAATATCTATATTAGAGTCAGTATTATTTACAAAGAGTATTGATGATAGTATGTATAATTATGGAAATGATATAAGAAATGAAATTGATACTAAAATATTATTAGAAAGTGAAATTAATTCTTTAGACGAGTTTGATAGATCTATTATATTATGCAGATATTATGCAGATAAAACTCAAAGTGAAACTGCAGAAGTAATGGGAATATCTCAAGTAAAAGTATCTAGGCAAGAAAAATTAATACTTAGTAAAATGAAAAAAGATTTATGTATATAAAAACGTGTAATTTAACAAATTACACGTTTTTCTTTTTTCTTTTTTGAAGAGCAGATATTATATATCCTGTAATACCTGCTAAAGTACCAACTATTATAATTCTTTTTCTTCTTGTATTAAAGAAACCTTCTGTTTTAATTAATTCATCATTCATTTTAAAACTTTTCAATATTTTTTTATAATTATCATTGTTAGTATCTATTTCCTTATCAGAAGACCATAAATACATATAAATATAGTTTTTAGTAGTCCATGTAATACCTTTTTGATATGTATCATATCCTATAGAATCTTTAGTAGGCCATACTATATCATATACTAAAGCATCAACATTATTTACTTTTTCTTTTTTAATACTTCTAACATCTATTTTAAGATTATATTCTTCTAATGCTTTATTATATGCAGCTTGTATATATTCTTTATATTGTTCTATATTCTTATCAGTGTATCTTGAAATATTATTCTTTTGACCATCATTTTTTTCTATTGTTATAACAATGTTTTCATATTTATTATCATTAGAAACCCATTTATAAACATTTTCTTTTGTTTCTTCCATAGTATATGTATCAGGTATATTTATATCAAAATATTTTATTTCATCCGCATTAATGTTTATAACAAATACTAATAAAATTATACTAAATAATATTTTTTTCATTTTCATCACCAATAACATTATAAAATAAAATAAAAATATTTAAAAGCATAATAGTATAAACTTGTTTAATAATATTCATCGTGCTATAATTAGTATGGTGTATTTTATGAAAAATGATTTAAAAGTAAGAGTAATTAGTGCAATTGTTGCATTAGCAATAGTAATACCAATTTTATTAATTGGTGGATATTTATATTATGTAGGAGCTACTATAATAGGTATAATTGGCTTTAATGAATTAATAACATTAAAAAATAAAGAAAAGAAATTGCCTAGAGTAGTTAGAGCTCTTTCTATGACTTGCTTTATATTTATGATGGTTTCATCATATACTTCTAAAAGTGTAGCAATAGATCATAGATTAATTGTTATGATATTATTAATTAATTTAGTACCATTATTAATGATTGATAATAAAAAATATAATAGTGATGATGCATTTTATTTAATAGCAATTATTCTATTATTAGGTATATCTTTTAGCTATTTAATTATACTAAGAAATGCTAATATACATTATTTAATATATTTATTACTAATTACTATTATGACAGATACTTTTGCTCATTTCTTTGGTACAAAGATTGGTAAGCATAAATTATGTCCAAAAATATCACCTAATAAAACTATTGAAGGTATGATTGGTGGAACAATATTTGGTACTTTCTTAGCATCAATGTATTTTATGACAGTTATTAATACTGAAACTAGTGCTATTTTAGTTATACTAATGACTTTATTCTTATCATTAATAGCTCAATTTGGAGATTTAGCATTTTCTGCTATTAAGAGAAAATATGGTGTTAAAGATTATGGCAACATTATGCCAGGACATGGTGGAGTATTAGATAGACTTGATAGTTTAATATTTACTATGTTAGCATTTGTAATGTTTTTTGAAAATCTAATATAATTTACTAGGAGGATATATGACAATTATTATTTTAATAATTATGTTAAGTTTGATAATTTGTATACATGAATTTGGACATTTTATAACAGCTAAGAAAAGTGGAGTTTATGTAGATGAATTTTCAATGGGAATGGGTCCTATATTATTTAAATATAAACCTAAAAATAGTGAAACCAGGTATTGCATTAGAGCATTTCCGATTGGTGGATTTGTTTCTATGGCAGAGAAATATGATCCTGAAAATAAGAAAATAGGTAAAAATAGGACTTTAGAAAATAAAAGTTTTATAAAGCAATTTATTGTTTTTATAGCAGGTATATTTATGAACTGTGTACTTGCCATAGTACTATTCTTTATAAGTGGACTTATTTATGGTATGCCAGTGGAAGAACCTATTGTAGATGCGGTTGTTGAGGGTAAACCAGCTGCTTTAGCAGGAATAGAAGCAGGAGATAGAATACTAAAAGTAAATGGAACTAATATAAAAACATGGGATGATTTTTTATTAGAGGCATCTGGTAAAAAAGGAAAAGATAGTTATATTATTACTGTTTCCAAAGCTAATGGAGATGTAAAAGAATATGACGTTGTTCCTGAAATAGAAATAATTCAGAAACAAGAAGTTAGAAGATTTGGTATTCAATCTGTTGGAGTAGAATATCGCAAAGGATTTGTAAATGCACTTAAATATGGTTTTGTAGGTTTCTATGATACATCAAGAACTATACTAAAAATACTGGGTTCTTTATTTACAGGAGAAGTGTCACTAAAAAGTTTAAGTGGACCTGTAGGTATTTATTCCGTAGTAGATACTGTTAAAACACAAGGACTAGAGATGATAATTTATTTAACAGCATACTTAAGTATAAATGTTGCAATAATGAATTTATTACCAGTACCTGTATTTGATGGTGGTAGAATATTATTATTAATTATAGAAAAGATTAGTGGACATAAGCAAAGTGAAAAAAACGAATTGATAATTAATTATATAGGATTTGGTTTATTAGTATTACTTATGATTTATGTTACATTTAATGATGTTATAAAACTTGTGGTGAAATAAATGGAAAATAGTTTTTTAAATAATAAAATTATATTAAAATATTGTCCAGATTATTTTAGAATTATTAATGAAGAATTTAATGATTTAGATTATATGATGGACAAAGTAATAGGAATATATCAAACATATATATTTTCTGTTAATGTGAATAATAAAGCAGATTTAAAAAGTGTTAATAGTTTAAATAATGCTATTGCTAGATATATAGATGATAGAGAATTCAAAAAAATATTAAATAACTTTTTAGTGTCTTTAAAAGTTGCTAAAAGTGAAACTAATGTTATTGGATTTATAGCAAAAAAGATTATTCAAGAATATGATAAATACATGGAAGGATGGACAAGAAATCTTTATATACCAAGATGGTTATAGAGAAAAGTATTATGAAAGATAGTAAATCAGTATACTATGATATATATAGTGAATTTTATAATGTAAATAAATTCAGGGAGTTAAAATCAATAATGCATCATGGAGATAATAGATTAAATCATATAAATAGAGTTGCTAAGATGAGTTTTATAATATCTAAAAAACTCGGTTATGATTATATATCATGTGCAAGAGGAGCAATGATGCATGACTTTTTTACTAAAGCAGATCTAAATAAAAAAGATACAAAGTTTAGATGTTTCTTAAAAGAACATCCAAATATTGCATTAAATAATGCTAATAAATATTTTGATATGAATGTAATTGAAGAAGATATAATTACTTCACATATGTTTCCTATAACTCATAATAAGCCTAAATATGCAGAATCTAAAATAGTTTGTATAGCAGAT
>OMST01000011.1 GCA_900313815.1 uncultured Eubacteriales bacterium | reverse complement strand
GTAATATACTTAATATTATATTTATGCCAAATGGTACTATAAATATTAATACTGCTGTTACTATATTTGGAACAGCTTTTTTCTTTAGTTCAGCGAGTGCATCTTCTTTTCCTTGCGTAGCCGCACTTACTGCTTTAAATATAAGTGAAAATAGTAGTATTATTGGTACTACTATCATAATAATGGTTATAATTGTTTTAATGATGCTTAATGTTATTAATACATCAGGATCACTACATATATCTAATATCATATATTTCACCTAATCATATTTTATCATTATTTATATTAAACTACAATAAAGATAAAAATTATTTTCTATTTTTTATTAGGTGTTTTTATTCTTGGCTTTGCTTGCTTTTTAATCTTATTTTTTAATTTTAATTCTAATAATTTAATTGGTCTAGATTTATCTGTTAGTATTCCAGTAATAGATAAATCATTTTGAATGTTATATATGATTTGTGCTAATTGATAAGAACAATCACATACATGTAACCATTTTTCTTTTTTAAATTCTTCAGGAATATATGATAAATTAGTAGTATATACTCCAGATAACATACCTTTATTATAATATTCTCTAAATTTTTCTATTCCTCGTGTAAATAATGCATATGTTACAGTTATATAAATATGCCCTATTCCCCTTCTGTTTAGCTCATCTATTACATCAAACATACTACCACCGCTTGATATCATATCATCAACTACTATAGCCGTTTTACCAGTAAGATTATCGTTTCCACAATAATCATGCGCCACTACTGGATACTTTCCATTTACAAGATGATTATAGTCTCTTTGCTTAATAAAACTTCCTGCTTCTCTATTTATATATTCAGAATTAAATGAGTTTAAATAAACATTTCTTCTACCTGTTGCTCCTGTATCTGGTGCTATAAAAACTATATTTTTTAATTCTTCTGTTGGAGTATTATTAATAAATACTTCTAAAATAGTATTTGTTGCATAAAAATTTTCAAATTCCATGTTTTGTGTTGCATGTTCAACGCCTTGATCATGTGCATCAAATGTTATAAAACTTTTTATTCCATGTAATCGATCTATTTCTCTTAGATTGGCGCCACAAGCTAAATTCTCTCTAGTATTTCTTCTATGTTGACGACCAGCATATAATAAAGGCATTACAATATTAATGCTTTTAGCATGGCAATTACTAGCTCCTATGCCATCCTTTAATTCTGCCATTAGATCGTTAGGACTAGCATGATTAGTAAACCCTCTCATAGTATATTCAATACTATAATTACCTACATCTGTTATTAGAAATAAGTCTTTACCTCTAACAGTAGAATTAATTTCTACTTTTAAGTGACCATCATCAAAAAAATTTTCTTTAATTGGAACAATAAAAGTATATTTTTTCTTATCATATCCATATAAATCAAGTAAATATTCATCAACTTTTTTTCCCAAATCAGCAGCACTTTTAAATACTATAAGTCTTAATTTTTCCTCATCTAACTGTTTTTTTATTTGTTCTTCCATTTGATACCTCCAACAAAAAAAGAGTACGCAAAATACTCTTATCTTTCAAAAACAATTTTTATGGAACATAATATTTTATTCATATTATCACTCCTATATTAAGAATATCATTTTAAATTGTTATTTTCAATATGTTGTTAAACATTAGTATCATTGTCTTTAACATAATTAAATAGTTCTTTAAATATTGGGTCATTCTTATATTTATCTTTATCCCAAGAATACCATATATCAAATGCTGTTTGGGCACCATTATCAATTAATTCTTGTACTTTGGAATTATTAAATACAACATTATTCTTTTGATCATCTAATGATCTATGGAATCCCATATCTTGATATACTTTTGCTTGAATATCAGCTTCTATCTTATCACATAAATAAGCAAATTTTGCTTCTTTAGTTTTTCTTTCATCAAATTCAAGTAATAATTCATATAATTCTTCTTTATTACTCAAATCTCCGAGCACTTTTAACATTGCTTTATGTTCAATATTTTGTTTTTCTTCAGGAGTTACATTATCAAAAGGAGTTATATCCCCTATTAAAACTTCACCTATTTCATGTAAAACTAATGTTTTCAACACTTTATTAAAATCTATATCAATGTTGAATTCAGAATAAATGCCAATAGATAGTATTAATGTTCCATATATATGCTCTGCTATACTTTCTTTTCTTTCACAAGTTATATTCCAATGCGTTGAATCCCAAGCGCTTCTTAATTTATATTTTAATTTTGTTGCTAATAGATAAAAATCCATAACACTTTTACAATTATTTTTCATATTATCACCCAAATAATTATATCACTTTCATTTTAATAGCCTTATTTTTTCTCTTTTATTGTATGGCCAATTTTTTACTATATCATCAATAAAATCATTTTCTTTAAAAATAATATCATTTTCATTTAATAATATCAAAGGTTTATGCAATGCATATGCTACTCCTAAATCAAATACACTGCCTGTACTTGATTGATCATAATAAATATCTATTTCTTGTGAAGAAGCTACTGCTTCAGCATTTTGTCTGCATATTGCATATCCTCCAAATAAATCTAATTGTCTAGTATGAAGATGTGGCGCATGAATTATATAACCTTCCTTATACTTGTCAACGACAAACTTTTCAATCCATTTTCTTTGCTCAGGAGTTGCATTTCTTACTGGACATATTAAAAATATTTTATTTTCTAATGGGTTATTAACAATTTTATTTATGCTAACTCCAAGCCTCTTAACATTTTCAATTCTACAATCCATTTCTGTTTGAACGTCAGAATAATCTGATTTAGGAAAATTAGAATTACCAATTTTGCTCCATACATAGGGCATCATAGAAAAGGATTTTTGAGTTTGCTCTAAATCCAAATCTTTTTCATTTAATATATTAATTTTAATGCCATATACAAAAAGCATACCAAGAATAAACAAACAATTCTTATTGCTGGGTTCTATAACTACATCTGCTTCTTTTGCTAAAGAAATTTTAAAAAGTTCTTTATCTATATCTAAATTATTGTATGATAAATATTTTAATTTCATACCTCTACCCTCCTATAAATATTGTAGCATAATACAAGTAAAATAAAAACCCTTTAAGGG
This sequence comes from uncultured Eubacteriales bacterium, assembly GCA_900313815.1. GTDB lineage: Bacteria > Bacillota_I > Bacilli_A > RF39 > UBA660 > CAG-1000. The sequence continues at coordinate 9,918 of OMST01000011.1, read as the reverse complement.
TTATTTATTAATTCCTAAATCAGCTTTATTAACATTTAAATATTTGCATTCAGCACCATCATCTTCTAATTCGTATATAACGTGTGAAGCTAAATAATCTTCTTTAATATAGGGATCTATATCACTGTAATCAAACATACTTTCTTTATATACTAATGTCACTGTTATTTTTTTATTATCTTCATCTAATTCATAATATTCTTCCATATCTTCATTTTCATTATTTGATGACTTTAATTCATTTGCATATTGTCTATAGGTTTCTACATCCTCAAAAGTTTGTACAGTTTCAGTCACTCTATAATTTATATAATTATTTTCATCAAATTTTGTAACTATCGTTGTATCTGTTGGAATACCATCTAATACTTCTGACATTGTACAAACTACTCTAGGGCCCGCTACTGCTACTTTAGTTATATTTTTATTACCGCATCCAAAAGAACAAGTAATCAATAAAGATATGAATAATATATATACTATTTTATTTTTCATACAATCACCATAAATATTATATCATATAGAAATTAAAAAGTAGAGTTTCCTCTACTTAATCATCAAATATAAATTCTTTTTTAATATTATTTTTAATCTTTTCGATATTATTTTTATTAGCATACACTGTTATATTTTTAATATCTCCATCCATTAATATAATTTTATAATCATTGACATTTTTAACAAACTCTTTAATATATCCCGTCACATTATAACATTCACCGCTAGGAACTATTTCACCATAATGCCCAACAAATTCTTTTAAATCACATGCTTCACTTAAAGAATATTCTATTACTACATTATTTATATCTGATTCAATATATTCAATTGGCGTGTCGTCATCCGAATATATTTTCAAATCATCTTTCATAATGTGTTCAGTTTTAACTGTCTTTAATGCTTCATCATTTTCATTAACTATTTCGAAATTTAATGAACCAGAGAAAACCAAACCACATCCAAGACCAAATATTGCCAATGATAAGACAAATCCCCAAATCATCATTTTCTTATTACTCTTTCTATTAAATACAAAGTTTAATATTAAAACTAATATTATAGCGGCAATAGTAGAAGCAGCCAACAAAGCTAATAATATACCTATAAAGAATATACCTGTTTTACATATTAAAAATGAAACTGCAATAGCAACAAATAAACATATTAGTGTTATTGATACTGAAAAAGCAATACATAATAAGAAAAATTTTATAATACCTATAAATAATTTGAAGATTCCATTAATAAATCTATATTCACTATGTTTAGGATCTCTTATAACTATTTTGTTTTCATTATTTTTAAACATAATTTTATTCTCTTTATCAATATCTTTTTCATTATTATTTTCTTTTGTATCGTTTTCTTCTATTTTAGTATCAGTTTTAATCTTATCATAGTAATCCAAATATCTTGTTTTAAATATATGCGCTAAAATAATTACAGAACCTACTGTGCATAAAGTATATAATAAAGAATCGAATATATTGCTCATAAATATTTCTATATTGCCAGGTAAAAATTTTAAGATACTTCCTACTAAAGAGTTTAATATGGCAATTATTATTAATGAACATAAGAATAATATTGTTCCAATAACTATTTGTTCAAATATGCATTTTATTTTGCTTTTAAAATTCATACTGCTAAATAAGTTAATAGTATCTGTTACAAAATTCAAGAAACTATCTATTAAATTATTTATATTCTTTTTAGTTTCATCTTCACCTTTCACTTCTTTAATATCTTTATGTAATAAATCATCTATATTTAAGTTAAACTTATCACATAAAGCAATTATTTTATCCATTTCAGGATATGCAGACCCAGATTCCCATTTGGATATTGCTTGTCTAGAAACTCCTAATTCATCTGCTAATTGTTCTTGAGAAAGATTATGCTCTTTCCTAATTTTTTTTAAATTTTCAGAAAATTGATTATTCATCTTTTCCTCCCTTTCAACAACATTTTATTATTTCTACCGGTTGCAGACCACCACTTTTAGGTTGTTTTTTGTCAATTATCAGTTGCATTTATATTATTTTATCATAAGTATTTCATAAATGTTTAAAAAAGACTTATTATTGCTAATAAATCTTTTTTAATTATTTATTGTCACTAATCATTCTCTTTTTAAACAAAATAATTGATAATAATATAATAACAATAAAATAAATTATAAATACTATTATATGTGTTAAAGTCAAATTAGTGAAATTGTTATGTAATGTGCCTTGAATAATGTTTAAACAAGCTTCGAACGGTAACATCTTACATATTATTGCAAATATGCTTCCTATAGAATCTTTAGGAAAATACATACCACTAGTAAAGCATACAAGCTGAACTATAATACTTCCCAATCCTCCAGTTCCTTTTTCACTAACTAAACTTCCAATTAATATACCTAGTGATATGAAGAAGATAGAAATAACCATAGATACTAAAATTGTTGGTATTATACTTATGCTAAACTTTAATCCCATGATAATAGCTGTTAAAAAGAATAAAATATTTTGAATTAATACCACTATTAATAAAGAAAGTATATATCCTAAAATATAGTCACTAGACTTCATTGGAGAAGTCCCAAGCCTAATTAAAAATGATGAGGTTCTATCTTTAGCAACTAATGTTGCAGTAAATAATGTAATAAATGAAAATCCAAATAATATAATAGACGGCGTAAAGTTTTCTAATTTAAAATTTTCAGCAGGTATATTAAATTGTTGAAATATAAATAGTAGAAATATAGGTAATACAATTTCGAATACTAAACTTAGGGGATCTCTAATAAGTTCTTTAAAGTTTCTTTTAGCAAAATTTAACATTCTCATTATAGTTCACCTCCAGTTACAATAGAGACAAATGCATCTTCAAAGTTTTTTGATTTAGTCTTTTTAATAAAATATTCGCTTGTTCCAACATCTATTAAATGTCCATTATTCATTATTCCAATTCTATCTGATAAGCTTTCTGCTTCTTCCATATAATGGGTAGTTAAAATAATAGTAATTTTACCCTTTAATTCATTAATTACTTTCCATAATTCTTTTCTTGCTATAACATCTAATCCTAATGTGGGCTCATCTAAAAATAGTATTTTAGGATCATTTATTAAACTAATTGCAATAGATACTTTTCTTTGCCATCCTCCAGATAAAGTTTTGGCTTTTTTATTTAAAACATCATTAAGTTTAAATAGCTTGATAAGTTCATTAATTTTATTTTCTTTATCTTTAATTTGATATACACCTGCCATAAATTCTAAATTTTCTTTTACTGTTAAATTTGGTGCCACAGCAGTTTCTTGAGGCGATATATTTAATATTTCTTTAATTTTATACACATCTTTTTTCATATTCATGTTTTCAATTATTATTTCACCTGAAGTAGGTAATATTAATCCAGATAGCATTTTAATTGTAGTAGTTTTGCCAGCACCATTCGTCCCAAGTAATGCAAATAATTCACCTTTTTTAATTTGTAAATTCATTTCATTAACAGCAACTTTATCATTAAATTTTTTAGTAAGATTTTTTATTTCAATTGAATACATATTATTTATTCTCCTTCATCATTTGGTCTATAGTATCTTCAAATATTTCAGATTTAACAATTGCTATTCCTTTCTTAGAATCACATAAAACAACAACAGTGTCTCCCGATTTAATATTAAACATTTTTCTTGCATCTTTAGGTATTACTATTTGGCCTTTTTCACCCACTTTAGCAATACCTACATATTTTCCTTTCATAAATACCTCCAAGTATAAATAGTTATACTTTTCATACTTATTATATATTATTTTTAAATTCATTTCAATTAATAATATGTAAAAAACTCTGCATTGCAGAGCTTTTTATATATTAAATATTTGTATATGCATCTTGTAATTTTTTTTCTAATTTTAGATTACTTTTATATTTTTTAGCAACTTCAAATGCTATCTTTAAAAATTCGGTTGGTACTCTAAAATTTTTAAACTCGGTTGCACAACTATATTCATCTGTTTCTAAATTATGTCTAGCATATATAAATGTTCCGGTATTTTGAGCTTCCAAAATTATTCTAAGATATTCAAATTCATTATCAGAACAATAATTGTCAAGATCATAAGCACAAAACATATATAAATTATTAAAATATTCTTTATATTGATTTAATTGTTCATTTAAACATATACATTTAAAGTCCTTATCTAATAAACAATGCCTCACTTCTATTAATAGTTTTTTATATCTTCTATTAGTGTCTTCATTGCTTAACAAATATTCTCTTGTTCTTTCTTCACCTTTTTCATAATCAGGAATTCTCCCTTTAAATTGTTCAACTGTTAAATCAACAATTTGATTTTCTATCATATTATAATAATGACTTCCTGATGATGTCATACATCTCATTATCTTTCCACCAAAGATGTCATTTACAATTAATGAGGTGATTGCACATTGCCCCAATGAAGGATTTTTAACATGCCATTCATCTTTTAAACTAGGCGAGCATGTGTCTTTACTCCATGATGAATATAATAATTCTTTTAATAAATCTATTTCCATAAACCCTCCTAAAAATATTATAACATAATTATTTATAAATTATTAATAATGATTTATATCTAAAACTTTAAAATATCTCAAAAAAGAAATATATTTCTTTACTTTTATATGTATAAATATTATAATCAAATAGTATGGCAAAAATTAAAGAAAATTTTATTTATTATTTTATGATAATATTTCCTATTATTGATATATTATCATCTTTTAACAATAGATATGATCTATTACCATTTTCGCCAGGAATAATTATTCGTGGATTTGTTTTATTATGCGCAATTATTTATATTTTTACTAACAAAGATATTACTGAGACTAAAAAGAAGAAATATTATACGTACTTTATACTTTTTATATTATTTGCACTAGCTTTTTATATAGTTAGATTGCTAAATGGATATAGTATAAGAGATTTATTATTAGAAACTGTTGCATTTTCTAAATTCTGGTACTTCCCAATTACGATAATATTTATGGATTCATTTAAATTTGATAATGAGAAACTAGCAAGGTCATTAAAAATAAGTACAGTTCTTTATTCGGCAGGTATTATTATTCCAATGATTACTAATACTTCGTTCGATTCATATATATCTGATTATGATGGAATAGTTGGTTGGTATTACTCTGCTAATGAAATTGGAGGCTTACTTGCTATTAATTCGGTTATTCTATTTCTTCATTTAAAAGTGAATAATGAAAAAGGTTATATATATCTAATATTACTAAATGATTTTTGTTTATCTTTAATTGGAACTAAAGTATCATTGTTTTCAACAATAATCATTAATGCTATAGTACTTATATTATTTATTTCTATAAAAGGTATTAAGTCAAAAGAAGCAAAATATGCTAGTATTATATTTGGTGTATCCCTTATATTCCTATTATTTAGTAGTACATCTTATGATATTTTAGAAAGACTAAATATTCATTTACCTTTTTTAGCAAAGAATCCATCTAAGCATGAAGTAAGATTATTAAGTGGAAGAGATGACATGCTTAGAGATGCATATGCTGTTTATAAAGATACAAGTATTATGAATAAATTATTTGGAATGGGATTCTTAAATAATACTACATATAGAACTGTTGAAATGGATATGTTTGATATATTATTTGGTTTTGGTATTATAGGCTTTATTATATATTTTATACCACTGGTATATTATTTGATAGCTGTATTAAAGAAATCTATTAAATTAACATTACATAATACAATATGCTTAATGGGGGCTGGTCTTCTATTATCAATATCTTTCTTAGCAGGTCATACAATATCTGCCCCTGCGGTAAGTTTATATATTTCATTGGCATTAGGCCTAACAAAAAAACAATTTAGAAATTAATCTAAATTGTTTTTATTTTTATATTCTATCTTTATATTTTTCTATAATGGCATCAACTATTCTTTCGCTGGCATGTCCATCCCCATATGGATTTTTTGCTTGAGCCATTTTTTTATACTCATTTTCATCTGTTAATAGTTTCATTGCTTCTTCATAGATTACATTTTCATTTGTACCAACAAGTTTTAATGTTCCGGCATCAATTCCTTCAGGTCTTTCTGTAGTATCTCTAAGTACTAAAACTGGTTTTCCTAGTGAAGGAGCTTCTTCTTGTATTCCACCACTATCAGTCATTATTAAGTATGATTTATCCATAAAGTTGTGGAAATCAAAAACATCTAATGGTTCAATTAATTTAACTTTTTCACTGTCTTTAAATACTTTTTTAGCAGTTTCTCTGACTAAAGGATTTAGATGAATTGGATAAATAACTTTTACATTTGGCATATCATCAACTATTCTTTTAACTGCTGTGAATATGTTTTCCATATTTTCACCAATATTTTCTCTTCTATGTGCAGTAAGTAAGATTAATTTTTCATCATCATTTAGCCAATTAAGTTCTTCATGAGTATAATCTTTTTTAACTGTAGTTGCCATTGCATCAATCGCAGTATTTCCTGTTACATATATTTTGTTTTCATCAACATTTTCTTTTAATAAATTGCCTTTACTAACGTCTGTGGGTGCAAAATACATATCAGTCATACAATCAACCATTTGTCTATTCATTTCTTCTGGATATGGTGAATATTTATTATCAGTTCTAAGACCTGCTTCTACATGACCTATATCTTTTTGTTGATAAAATGCTGCTAATGCTCCTGCAAAAGATGTAGTTGTGTCTCCATGAACAAGAACAATATCAGGATTTGAATCTTTTATAACATCTTCAAGACCTGCTAATACTCTTGATGTTATTTCTGATAATGTTTGACCTTTCTTCATAATGTTTAAATCATAGTCAGGTTTTATATTAAATACTTCTAAAACCTGATCAAGCATTTCTCTATGTTGTGCAGTAACACATACCACACTCTCTATCTCTTCCCTTTTTTCTAATTCCTTAACAAGTGGGGCCATCTTAATTGCCTCAGGTCTTGTTCCAAATATACTAAGTACTTTTATCATTTTTTCCCTCCTATTAATTTTTTAATATTACTATATATGGAATATATAAATATAGAATATTTGTTATTAAGTCTCATTCTTAAGAATTCATGTAATTTAGCTTTGAATTTACTATTATCTAGCCAACTTCCTAAAAATACATGTACTGTTAATGATTCGTTTGAAGGGTTACATAAAATACCCTCTTTATAAACTTTTATATTATCTTTTAACATTTGTTCAATGTTACCTTTTTTACATTTGTATTTTTTAATTAACAAATTAGAAACAGATATAGTATTATTATCTTTAAAATTAAATGAATATGAATCAAGACTGTCATAATAATCTAGCATATCTTTTATCAATGGATGGCCTTTCTTTGCTCCAAATACAGCTGTAAATGGATAATCAGGGTGCTCATATCCTACAAATGCGTCATTGTTTAAAACTTTATCAATATTTCTAATAGCAAAAACATCTGTATCAAAATATATTCCACCATATTTATAAATTACATATGCCCTAACATAATCGCTAACAAATGCCCATTTCTTAGCGGCGTAGGCAGCTTGTACAAACGGATGACTATTTATATCAAAATTCTTTTCATTCCATTCTATAAATTCATAATCTTTTAATCTTTTTTTCCAAGTTTTCATACATTTTCTTATAGCTTTTGGTTTAGGTTTACCCCCCATCCAAACATAGTGAATAACTTTAGGAATTTTTTCCTGTTTTTCATCCAAAGATTCAACAGTTACATATGGATATATATTTAAAAATCTGATAATATTTAATATATTCTTTTTTGATTCCATATCTGTAACTACAATTCTATTAAACCCTAAATTCATTTCCTCAAAGAATTTATAATATATTTTAGGAAGTTTATTATCAAATAATTTTTTTGTAAAAAATCTTATATCTTTTCCATAATATACATCTTTTTCATCTACTGTATCGAAATAAATTGTTCTTGGATGATAATTTTTATAAAACTCTAATAATGAAGATAAATAAATATTCTTTTTATATTCATCATCTTTATAGGTACTTTTTATTGTATCTAATAATATTTTATAACAATTTTTTGTTCTGGTTTTACTATAGCATGCTTTGTATCTATTAGATAATCTTAACTTTCTTATACCAGGTTTTCTTAATAATTGGAATATAAATTTTTGCAATTTATATGCTCTCATTTTATAATGAGACATTAATATAGTAAGTGTTCTTATTTCTCCATTTAATGCGTTAAATTTTCCTATTTCATTACTAGCATAATTATTATCATATATTCTATATTTTAAAATTGGAAAATCTACTGTTTTGATATTTAAAATCTTCTGTGATTCCATATCAATCCAAAATGGAGTATTCCATGTTAAATAGTTGTTTTTAATTTGATTTATAAATACTTCTTTCTTATGTAAACCAAAATCTCCATAAATATTGCAACCATTATTTAATATTAATAAGCTTGGAATATAACTTTTATTTATGTATTTTAATGCTCTCCAGCAATTAGTTACATTTGAATTCTTATCAATTATTAATAAATCACCTATAATAGAATCAATTTTTTTATTGACCTTGAATTCATTGATTGCTTTTTCAAAATAATCTTTTGATGGCAATAAATCATCTGAATGCAAAATAGAAATATAGTCTCCTGTAATATAGTTTATTCCATTTAAAATGGCATTTAATTGATCAGCATTCTTTTGCTTCACATAAATAATTCTATTATCTTTATCGTTATTTTTCTTATATTGCTCTATAACCTTTTTTGTGTTGTCTGTAGATCCATCATCTACTATAATTATTTCCCAATCTTTATATGTTTGTTGAAATACAGAATCCAATGTTTCTTTTATTGTATCAGCATCATTGTATGTTGGCATTAGTATACTTATTTTCATGCTTCGGAACCTCTTTTCTTCGATATGATTTTATTATATATTTTAAATCTATACATAAAACTTAATTGTTTTGTCTTGCTGAAATATATAATAGTAAATATGAGATTAATAAATGCAACAACTATTGCAACAGCTATACATATTATCACATTGTCGTAATCCTTCGGAATAATTGAATAAAAAATAGTATTCATTACAATAGTAAATAACATATTAATAATTAAGTATTTATAATAATTAAAACTTGATGTACGAATAATTTTTTTATATATTATTCTAACTTTAAAGATAAAATCTGCAACAACTATTGAAACTATAGTAGCTAATAAAACTCCTGATATTCCAAACTTCGTTATTAATAATAATGAAAGCCCAAAGTTTATTATTATTTCTAGTATTACATATCTTTTAATTTCTTTAAATTTACCAGATGAAATACTAAACACCTTTAATGGTATTCTTACAATGTTTAAAAATAATAATACAGCAAATAATAAACTATAAATTATTGATGTAGATATTCTACCTTCATACCAAACATTTATAAACCCATTTATAAATATAAAAAATGGAGTACAGATCAAGGTTGCTAAAAAGAATACTAAATTGTTATATTCATCAAATATAGCTTCTTTATTACTATTTTCAGAAACTAACAAATCACCAATCCCAGATAATGTTGCACCCGTTAGCTTATCAATTAACTGCTTTACTGCTTCAACGAAATAATTGTATGTTGTATAAATAACAACCGTACCGAGTCCGATAAACTTTGATATTAATAAAATATCAATATTATTTGCAACTAAATTTCCAATTGTGTTAACAAATAAATGTTTAACGTCTTTGATCATTGAAAAATCTTTCTTACCTTTAAATGATATTTTTGGATATTTAATTTTAAATGAAATATAAATAAGTAAATTGGCTATTACACTACAAATAACCAAAGAAATTAATATCGATACTAATCC
>OMST01000013.1 GCA_900313815.1 uncultured Eubacteriales bacterium | reverse complement strand
GAAATTAATATCAACAGTATTAATATGATGGCTGAAGTTGGAGAAGATAGAATAGGTGCTTCAAACTATATTAAAGAGTATTTTAAAAGTAAAGGAGAATTATCTCCGGCTTATATAGCTGCTGCATCTTGTATTAATGCTCCTAATGAAACTCGTGGTGGAATTATGTCAACATTTAGAACTAAGACAAGAATATTTTCATCACAAGAAGGTTTATCAGAGATGCTTTCTTATAGTGATTTTGATATAAGAGATATTGGTAAAGAAAAAACAGCTGTATTCTTAAAAGTACATGATGAAAAAACAACATATCATGCACTTGCTACTATATTTGTAAAACAAGCATACGAAGCTTTAATCGCAACGGCACAAACTTGCCCTGGATTAAAGTTACCATATAGAACTAACTTCGTACTTGATGAATTTGCTAATATGCCAGCACTTAAAGATGTTGGTACAATGATAACTGCATCTCGTAGTAGAAATATTAGATTTGCATTTGTTATTCAAAACTTCTCACAATTAAATCAAGTATACGGTAAAGATGTAGCAGAAACTATTAAAGGTAACTGTGGAAACTTTGTATATATCATGAGTACTGAGTTGTCTGCTCTTGAAGAAATTAGTAAACTTCTAGGTGATAAGAAACCAGATAAGCCTAAAAAAGATGAGCCTGCTCCTCCAATTAGACCTTTATTCACTGTGAGTGATTTACAAGCTCTAAAAGAGGGAGAAGTAATTATTAATAGATTTAGAAGTATGCCATTTAAATCTAAATTAATGTACGACTGGAAGACAGACTGGGGTAAAAAATATCCTCTTATGACATATACAGAAAGACCTAAGAGAGAAGTTAAAGTATTCGACTTAAAAGGGTTTGTTAAAAAGTTAAAAGAAAAAGAAGATCCTGGTATGCCTACTGGAGCAGATATGGGCATGTCAATGGCTAATCCATTCTTACAATCAGCAATGATCCCTGGAAGAGGTTCTTCAGGTATTATGCCAACAAGTTTAGATGACTATGTTAAGAGATTAGATGAAAAAATTGCTGAACTTGAACGTGAAGAAGCAGAAGAAAAAGCTCGTGAAGCTAATGCTAAGAAGGAACAACCGGAACAAGTTAATATTAATATTACAACAACTCCTGCTGAAGCTCCAAAAGCTACAGTAGCTGAAATACCAGTTGCTGAAAAATCGCAAGAACAAATTGAAAAAGATTTAACAGCAATATTCAATGGTGAAAGTAGCAGTGTTCAATCTATACAACCTGTTGATAATTCTAGTAATGAATTACCACCTGAACCTACCGTTATTAAACCAGTTGAACCTATTGAAATAATTGAAGACAAAGAACCTGTTAATAACAATGTACAACCAGTAAATCAAACACAGCCTGTAAATATTGATGTTGATAGTGTTGTTGAAAATAATAAAACAAATGACGAAGATTTCTTTGATGATTTCTTTGGAACTGAAGATGAATAACATTCATCTTCTTTTTTCATAAAATAATATAGGTGATTTTATGAAGATAATAGATGTTGGAAGTCCGAATTTATATAAAAATAATCATATTAATGGTAGTATAAATATTCCTTATGAAATTTTAATAAATAATTATAGAAAATATCTTAATAAGCAGGATACATATTATTTATATTGTCAAAGTGGTAAATTAAGTAAAAGAGCGGTTATTATTCTTTCCGCTATAGGATATAATGTCAAATTATATATGAATAAATGATTTTGTAGCAAAATATTAATAAAAGTAATATAATTATGGTGATGCGAAATGATAGAGTTTTTGAATAACATAATTAATTTTATAGAAGAAGCTGGAAGCTTAGGTGCCTTAATAGGATGCTTTCTAATATTAATAGAATCTATAGTTCCAGTATTACCTTTGATGGTATTTATTACCATTAATTTTTTAGTGTTTGGAAATGTAATAGGATTTATTATTTCGTGGGTATTTACTGTACTTGGATGCATTATGTCATATTTTATATTTAAAAAGGGATTAGGTAACAAATTTGAAAAGCTTACAGAAGATAAAGAATTATTAAGAAAATATAAAAAGATATTTAAAGATATTAATATTTCTTCATTAGCTATTTTAATAGCGATACCTTTTACTCCTGCTTTTATGATTAATATAGCAGCTGGATTAGTTAAAATGGATTTTAAGAAATATTTAATTGCGTTATTAATTGGAAAAGTAGGATTAATATATTTCTGGGGATTTATTGGTACATCTTTTGTACAAAGTTTAAAAGAACCTATTGTTCTTATTAAAATAGGAATTGTATTAATTATTACTTATATAATAAGTTACTATGTAACTAAATTATTAAAAATAAAATAAAAGCATATGCTTTTATTTTTTATTGTAATATTTTCCTTGATAAGAATCTCTTTTTAACATTTCTTTATCTATATCATTTAAAACAACAAATTTCTTTAATAACCATTTTGGCTCAATTAATAATTCTTTTTTAGGATCTCCAGTTATTCTATGAATAACTATTTTTTCATTTAATAATTCTAATTGATCACATACTATATCTATATATTCATCTTTTGTTAGAACATGAAACTTTTCTTTTTCATATAGTTCTGCTAATAAAGTGTTTTTTTCTATAAATAACATATGTATTTTAATACCTTGTATATCTAAAGTAGAAACATATTTAATAGTTTCTATCATATCTTGTTTTGTTTCATATGGTAAACCATTTATAATATGAACTACTACATCAATATTTCTTTTTCTTAGTTCTTTAACTGCTTTTTCAAAGCATTCAAGTGTATGTCCTCTATTAATTAGGGTAGAAGTTTTCTCATGTATAGTTTGTAAGCCGAGTTCTATTGTTAAATCAGTTTTTTTATTTAATTCTTCTAAATAATTTAATACATCATTAGGAAGAGCATCACATCTAGTAGCAATATTAAGACCAATTACATTAGGTAAATTTAATATTAATTCATATTTTTGTCTTAATACATCTACACTTGCATATGTATTTGTATTTGCTTGAAAATAACCTATAAATTTAGTGCTGTCCCATTTATTAGACATTATATCTTTTACTTTATTAAATTGAGTTATTAAATCTATACCATCATTTTCACCACTGCCGTTATAGCAGTATATACATCCAGTACCATTCTTTTTATTTGGACAAGAAAAACCAGCATTTAAATATATTTTAAATACCTTTTCGTTATATTTCTTTTTATAATAATAATTTAATGTATGATATCTTTTATTATCAAGAGAATATTTAAACATAGCTTCACCAATAAAATTATAAAACGTTTTTATTAAAAAGTTAAGTATAATAATTATTTATATAATTAATATATTTTAATATGTTTAAGAAAATAATTTTTTTTATAGTAGGAATATTTATTACTTCTTATGCATTAATGTTTTTTATTATATATTTAAATTTATTAAAAATGGGTTTTACTTTTATTAAATATATTAAATATGTTTTTAGTAGAGTAGAATGTTTAATGATATTTTTGGGAATATTATTAATACTAATATCATTTAAGAAAAAGAATAGCGTATAAATATTTTATTAGTGTAAATAATATTATCAGGAGGAATTATGAAAAAAATATTAGTTCTTGTAATATCATGTTTAATATTATTAAGTGGTTGTAATATGTCAAATACACCTAGTGGTAGAGTAGAATCATATTTAAATAATTATATAACTATGAGTGATAGTGTTATCGCAGATATAGAAACTAAAGTTAATGTAGAACCACTATCAAATAATAACAAATTAATATATAAAGATGTATTAAAAAGACAATATAAGAATATTAAATATGAAATCGAAGATGAAAAAATAGATGGAGATCTTGCTAGTGTTAGAGTTAAAATGACAGTGTTTGATCTTCATAGAGCAGAGAAAGAATCATTGGAATTTGCTAATGCTAATCAAAATGATTTCTTAAAAGATGATGTCTTTGATGATGAAAAGTATAATGCGTATAAATTAAATAAAATGTTAAGTACTAATGATGTAGTTAATTATGATATAGAATTTTATTTAAATAAAAAAGATGGTGAATGGATAGTACAAGAACCAGATAGAATAGTATTAGAAAAAATACATGGCATTTATAATTATGATATAGAATAAGAATATTAGTAAAAACTAATATTCTTTATTTGCAAAAAAATAATAATAACTATATAATTAAATTATCAATATTGCCTAGGAGAAGATAAAATGCCGGAATTTACATTTATACTACCTTGTTTAAATGAGGAAAAAACTTTACCTATAGTCATTAAAGAGATAAAAGATTATATAAAGTTAAAAAACTTGAATGCTGAGATCTTGATTTCTGATAATAATAGTACAGATAAGAGCGTTAGTATTGCTAAAAAAATGGGAGTTAGGGTATCTATTTGTAAAAACAAAGGATATGGAAATGCTTTAATTAATGGAACTAAAAATGCTAAGGGTAAATATTGTTTTATGGGTGACTGTGATGGTAGTTATGATTTTTCACATTTAGATGAATTTATTAATAAACTACACGATGGATATGATTTAGTTGTTGGTAATAGATTTATGGGAGGGATAAAGAAGGATGCGATGCCCCTATCTCATAAAATAGGTGTAAGGTTTTTATCTTTATATGCTAATATGCTTTTTAGAACTCCCGTAAGAGATTATCACTGTGGTTTAAGAGGATATAATACAAAAGCATTAAAAAATTTAGGATTATCTTCTGGCGGTATGGAATATGCCAGTGAAATGATAATAAAGGCGAGAATTAATAATTTAAAAATGTGTGAAGTACCAACTATACTGCGTAAGGATTTAAGAAACGGGAAGCCGCACTTAAGAACCATCCGAGATGGTTTTAGACATTTATTTTTAATAACAGGTATGTTTATAAATAGAAAGAAATATATTATAAAAAAATGAATAAAATATTAGTATGAGAAAACTAATATTTTTTTTAATTATTAATTTATTTTTAATAAATATAAATGCTTCAATAGTGGTTATGGATTATGATAGTGGTAGAGTTTTATACGCCAAGAATCCTAATAATATCAAATTAATTGCTTCAACATCTAAAGTAATGACTTCGTTAATCGCACTTGAAAATGCTCCTTTAGATAAGAAAATAATAGTTGGAAAAGAAATATATGAAGCTTATGGATCAATGACATATATTAAAGAAGGTGAAGAATTAACATTAGAAGATTTATTAAAAGGATTAATGTTACAAAGTGGAAATGATGCTGCATTAACAATAGCTAATAATGTAATGCCTTATAATGAGTTTATAGCTTATATGAATTTAAAAGCTTATAAACTTGGTATGTATAATACTAGATTTGAAAATCCTCATGGATTAAATGATTCTACAAAAAATACATCTACTGCTTATGATATGGCATTACTTATGAGATATGCTATTAAAAATAAAGACTTTATTAATATAACTAGTTGTTATGAACATAGAGTGGGTAATCATATATGGTATAACAAAAATAAATTATTAAAAGATTACAAATATTTAATATCAGGAAAAATAGGTTATACAAAAGCTAGTGGAGAAGTATACGTTAGTGCTGCTAAAAAAGATAATAAAACATTAATAATAGTTAGTATTGATGAAAGTGATAAATTTGATTTACATAAAAACTTATATGAAAAGTATTTTAAGATATATGATAGATATAAAGTATTAGATAAAAATACATTTTCTTTCAAAGTAGATAATAATACTAATAATCATTATTATATTAGAAATGATTTTTATATGTTATTAAACAAAAAAGAAATAGATGATTTAACTATAAGAATAAATTTAAATGAGAATAAGAATATAGTAGAAATATATTTGAATAAAGACTTAATTCATACTGAAAAAATATATTCATTAAGGTATAAAGAGAGGGTTAACAAAATAAAAGAATTATTGTTATTTTGGAAATAATAATGTATAATTCTCTTAGGTGATTTTTGTGGAAAGATTGCAAAAATATTTAAGTAATTGTGGAGTTGCTTCAAGAAGAAAAAGTGAAGAATTAATAAAAGAAGGTAGAGTATCCGTTAATGGAAAAGTAATAGATGAGTTAGGATATAAAATAGATACTAATGATGCAGTATGTGTAGATGGTGTAAATGTAAATAGAGAAGAGAAAGTATACTATCTTTTATATAAACCAGAAAAAGTTATTTCAACAGTTAAAGATGATAAAGGAAGAACAACTGTTATTGATTTAATAGATACAAAAGAAAAAATCTTTCCAGTAGGAAGATTAGATTATGATACTAGTGGATTACTATTATTAACTAATGATGGTGACTTAACTAACTTATTAACACATCCATCTCATAATATAGAAAAAGTATACTATGCTAAATTAAATGGAATAATAAAATCAAGTGATATAAAAGAATTAGAAAAAGGTGTAATTATAGATGGAGTTAAAACTAAAAAAGCATATGCTAAAATTAAAAAAATAGATAAAAAGAATAATAAATCATATGTAGAAATTGTTATTACAGAAGGAAGATATCACCAGGTAAAAAATATGTTCTTGTCAGTTGGTTATGAAGTTATAAAACTAAAAAGAACTAATTATGCATTTTTAGATTTAACTAATTTAAAAATAGGAGAATATAGAAAATTAACTCCAAAAGAAGTTAAAAAATTATATAGTTTAAAGTAAAAAAAAGAAGCTTAATTAAGCTTCTTTTTCTTCTTCAATAACAATTGCTCCTACAGGACAACTTTCAATAACATTTAATAGTTCTTTTTTATCTTCTTCTTTAACTTCTTCTTGTTTAACACTACTTAATCCTTCATCATTAAATTGAAAGTAATTATCTAATTGACTAACACATAATCCACATCCTATGCAAGCATCACTAACTTTTAATTTTTCCATAATTCATCTCCTAAAAATAATTATAACTTAATTAAAAATATATGTCTAGTTAGTTTATTGAATTTACACAATATTTATGTTATTATTATAATGGTGAATAGTATGAATACAAGAATGTCTAAATATGAAAATTTAGATGACACTAATATGAGTAGATCAAAAAGAAATCAAGACATCTATAATTCTAGCGATATGGGAGAAATGTCTAGATTTAAATCTAATACTAACGTTAGTGTTATTTCTGATGCACCCAAAGAAATAGACATAGAAAAAATAAAAAATTATATTGATTCTATGAATGATGAGAAGGAAGAAAAACGAAAAAGATTAAACTTAGATGTTGAAGAAGAAAAAGAAGAACCTGTAAAAAGGGAAGAACTAAGAAATTATGATATCAATTCTGTATTAGAAGAAGCAAGAGAGAAAAAAGAAGAAGATTATGAAGAACAAAGATATAGAAAAATTAATAATACACAATATGATATTTTAAAAAATATTAAAATAAGAGAAGAAGAAGAAAAAGAAGATGATGATGAATTAAATACTCAGGAAAAAACTATAGTTGATTTAATTCAAAATATAAAAAGCAATGGAAATAAAGACAAAGAGGATATTCAAGATAATCCTAATGACTTATTTAAATCTTTAATGTCAGATGATGAAAATACGGTTGTAATGGCTCCAATAAATGAAGATGAAGTAAATAAACAAAATATGAAAGAGGCATTAGAAAGTATTACAACTGATTTAGAAAGTGTTAAAGAACCTGTTAATGATGTAACTCAAGATTTAATATTAGAAAAAGAAAAATTAAAACAAGAAGAAGAGAATAAAGATGCACCTACTATTAATACTGTAAAGTTATCCAATATAGATAAAGCTTTTTATACAAATTCAATGACATTTAACAAAGGTGATTTTGAAGGATTAGATGAACCTACAAATAAAGGAAAGAATAGTGTTTTTACTAAAATTGCTATAGTAGTAGCTATAATACTATTACTATTAACAATATTCTTAATAATAAATTTTGCATTTGATTTAAATATTCTATAATAAGGAAGTATGAAAATACTTCTTTTTTATATACTATAATATGAATAAGTTTAGAATTAGTAATAGTGATTTAATAATAATTATTATCCTATTAGTGATATTTTTTTCATACGGTATGATAAAACTATTTACTATTAAAAGTGAGCCTTTTTTAAATGATTTTGCACGCAATAAATCTATACAATTAACTAATATAATAATAAATAAAGCATTATATGAAATACTATATAATGTTGAATATGATTCTTTAATGAATACATCTATAAATAATGAAGAATTTATTGATATTGAATTAGATAATTATAAAATAAATAAAATGTTATATGTTGTTAATGATAATATATTAGAAAATATAAACTTAATAGAAAATGGTAATTTTAATGATATTAATATACAATATTTAAATAATGAAGATTTTATATTTAAAGTTCCTATTGGAGTAATATATAATGTCCCAATACTAGTTGGTATGGGGCCTCAAATACCTTTTAAAGTTAACATATTGGGTAATAGTGATAATTCTGTCTATACAAAAGTAAAAGAATATGGAATTAATAATTCTATAATAGAAGTAATATTAAATATTAAATTAAATGTACAAATAATATTACCATTCACATCTAAAGAAATACAAATAAATAAAGAAATACCTATAGATACTAAAATAATAGAAGGTAAGGTGCCTAAATATTATGGAGGAATAACTACTAATTGATTATAAAAATTATAAATGATATAATTACTTTGTTGGTGATAATATGATAATTGAAGTGGAAAATAATAAATATAAATTAATAAAAGATTATAGAGATGCCTTTGATAAAGATGCTTTTTTAGAAAGATATACTTCTTTCTTTGAAATGTATGATTATATAGTTGGAGATATAGCATATTCAAAATTAAGACTAAAAGGATTTGCAGTAAAAGGTAATAAATTATTTAATAAAATAAATGATTATAATAATGTTGATAAATATATAAAAGAGAATTGTGCTCATGATTGTAAATACTTTATATTAGAAAAGATAAAATAATATCAAAAATAAATTGATATTATTTTTTAATTATGATAAAATTAAATAAGGATAGAGAGGAAATGCATATGAATAAAATATCAATAAAAAATATGGATGGCACAATGGAAGAGGTTGATCTAGTAAATGCTTTTAAAATCAACAAACTAAATAAAAGATTTGTTATTTTATCTAAGGGTGAAACTGCAGGAGAAGGAATGAGTAAAATATATATTTCTGAATTTGTTGAAAATGAACCAGGAGTATATAGCTTAATTGGAATCCAAGATGATCAAATCTGGCAAAGTGTGAAAGAAGCTAT
This sequence comes from uncultured Eubacteriales bacterium, assembly GCA_900313815.1. Classification (GTDB taxonomy): domain Bacteria; phylum Bacillota_I; class Bacilli_A; order RF39; family UBA660; genus CAG-1000. The sequence continues at coordinate 2,748 of OMST01000013.1, read as the reverse complement.
GAAAGAAATAGTAGAAGGTAGTGGTGAATAATATGACAGATGAAACTATGAATTTTGAAGGTAAGCAAGTAGTTTATGACAGTGCTTATGAATCAGGTAAGAAGGTAATTGGATTAGGAGAAGCTTTAATAAGAGAAGATGGTGCATTAAGACATAAAGCACCTGCTGCTCCAGCTGTTACTCCAGCCTTAGAACCTACTGCTGTACCACTTGAGCCTGCAACACCAGCTCCAGCTCCAGAGCCAGCTGCTGTTCCAGCAGAATCAGCTACTCCAGTTGAAGAGGGGCCTGCTCCAGTTTTAGAAGATCCAATGAAACAAGAAACTGTTCCTAGCAATAATCAATTTGTTCCTCCAGTAGGAGCACTTCCAGAAGAAACTGATGCATATGCAGAAGCACAAAAATTCATGAATGAAGGAGAAGAAGTTCATGCTTCAGGATCTGCTGAAACTATGGAACCAGCTGCAGTACCAGTTACTGAACCAGCACCAGTTCCAGAAATTAAGCCTGAAAGTCAAACTGCTCCTCTTGAAGAAATAACTTCTAGTGTTGCTGATAATAACACTGATTTTGCAGAATCAGTTACTCCAGTTGAAGAACATTCAAAACCTGAAATTATCTCTATCGACAGATCAATATTAGATGACTTTGTAACTCAATTAGAAGGAGTTAAAGAACAAAATATCGAACAAAATAATAAAATAGATCATATAGTAGCTTCCATAAGTAAAGCAATGGAAGATGGTAAAAATATTACGCCTGTTATTGAAGAGGCCGCTGCTACATTAAATACTGCAGAGCCAGAGTTACCTCCAATGCCAGAAGAAGTACCTACACTTGGTAGTGAAGAACTTCCCCCAGCATTAGGAGATAATGTTGCTCCAGTTGAAGAAGCATTACCTCCAATGTCAGATGCAAGTGTACCAGCAATGGATGCTTTAGGTGCTCCATCTGCTGAACCAGTTGTACCTGCAGCAGAAGCTGGACTTCCTCCAGTACTTGAGACAAATAATGCTCCTACAGAAGATGTGGTTCCACCTGTATTTGGTCCTGCACCAACACCTGGTGATTTACCACCATTTCCAGTAGAAGAAAATAAATCACAACCAGAAGTCAACACTCAATTAGCTGGAATGGGAACTCCTCCAGCACCTGGTTATACTCAACCATTTGCAATGTAATTAATAAGTAGATATATAAAATATCTACTTTTATTTTGCATTAAAGCATATAATTTAATATGAAAAATTTTATTAAAGCAAATTATAATATTTATCCTTCAAAAATATTTAAAAATGGTAATAAATATTTCTTCTTTAGTGGAAATGAAAAAATATTTATTATTAAATTAAATAAAAGCAATAATATAAATGAAAAAATAAATATATCAAATAGATTATATGGTTTAGGAATACCGGTAAGTACTTTCTTACTTAACAATAAAAAAGAATATGTGTGTAAAAAAGATGATTATTATATAATGTTATTAAAATATAATGATATAACTGATAATCAAATATATTTAGAAGATATATATAAATATGATAAAGTATTTAATGATATAAATAAATTTAATATAATTCAATATTGGGAAGAAACTATTGATTCAATTGAAATGGAATTAACAGAGTATAATAAAGAGTATCCTTTACTTCAACAAAGTATAGATTATTTTATAGGATTATCTGAAAATGCTATAGAGTTATTAAATCATATTAATTATAGTAATAATTCTTTAGGGCACTTAATAAACATAGATGAATATAATAGAGAAAACTATTCTAATCCTCTTAATATAATAAAAACAAATAAAATGTATGATATCTCTCAATATTATAAATATCATTTATATAATAACAGTATTAATTATGATGAATTATATGTTATATTAAATAATATTAAAGATACAAGCGATTTAATATTTTTTTATGCAAGTATGTTATTTCAAGAAAATTATTTTAACTGTGTTAAAGAGATTATATTAAATAAAAAAAAAGAAGAGGATTTATATAGATATATTAATAATATAAAAAATTATAAAGAATTATTAAAATATATTAAATCCATTTTACATAATATTAGCCTTATTAATGATATTGAATGGCTAGATAAGTAAAAATATGATATAATTTATATGTGATTGTTATGAGTAATATTAAAGTTGGATCTATAGTTGAAGGACAAATAACTGGAGTTACTAAATATGGAGTATTTGTAAGTCTAGAGGATAATTATGTAGGAATGGTTCATATAACTGAAGTATCAAATAAGTTTGTAAGTGATTTAGAACATAAATTTACTATCGGAGATATTGTTAAAGTTAAAGTACTTTCAGTAGATGAAGACAAATTGCAGGTTAAATTATCTATTAAAAAAGTTGGAAGTAATTATAAGAAAAAGAAGTCAATAACTGAGCTTGGAGGAGGATTTGAACCTCTTAAAGAAGAATTACCTGTATGGGTAAATGAAAAAATGGAAGAATTGACAAAAAATAGTCCTTAGGAACATAAATTTTGATAATTATCTTGACATAAATTCCAATAAATGTTATATTTAATAGCGTCAACAGGAATATTATGGGCGATTAGCTCAGTTGGTTAGAGCATCTGCCTTACAAGCAGGGGGTCGGGAGTTCGAGTCTCTCATCGCCCACCATATTATTTTTTTGCCGAAATAGCTCAATTGGTAGAGCAACTGACTTGTAATCAGTAGGTTACGGGTTCGATTCCTGTTTTCGGCACCATTTTT
>OMST01000012.1 GCA_900313815.1 uncultured Eubacteriales bacterium | reverse complement strand
TTTCATTCTATCAGAACCAAACTTAACCATTAAATCATCTTCCATAGATACAAAGAATCTTGTTGTTCCTGGATCTCCTTGACGTCCTGCTCTACCACGTAATTGGTTATCTATACGTCTTGAATCATGTCTTTCAGTTCCTAATACAAATAAACCACCTAATTCAGCCACACCTTCACCTAATTTAATATCAGTTCCACGTCCGGCCATGTTAGTTGCAATTGTTACAGCACCTTTTTTACCTGCCCCTTCAATTATATGAGCTTCTCTTTCATGATTCTTTGCATTCAATAATTCATGTTTAATTCCAGCTTTATTTAGTAATTGACTTACTAATTCACTTGTTTCTACTGAAGCTACACCAACTAATACTGGTCTACCAGTTGAATGTATCTCTTTAACAGTTCTTACTAATGCTCTAAACTTGCCATTTAGTGATGAGTATATTAAATCTACTTGATCATCACGAATTACTGGTTTATTAGTTGGAATACATACTACATAAGTGTTATATATATTTTGGAATTCTTCTTCTTCTGTTTTAGCAGTTCCTGTCATACCAGATAATTTATTATACATCCTAAATAAATTTTGAAATGTAATAGTAGCAAGAGTTTTAGTTTCTTCATTAATAGTTACATTTTCTTTTGCTTCTAGTGCTTGATGTAATCCTTCACTAAATTGGCGCCCATGCATAAGTCTTCCAGTAAATGTATCTACTATAATAACCTTATCGTTTTCTACAACATAATCAACATCTTTTTTAAATGCATAGTTAGCAGCAAGTGCTTTATCTAAATTATGCACCATTACACTATTCTTGATATCAAATAAGTTTTCTAAATTTAATAGTTTTTCAGCATGATGAACACCATCTTCAGTAAGTGTTACTTTTTTAGTTTTTTCATCTAATACATAATCATCTATTTTTAATGCTTTAGCTACTCTATCAGCTTCTTTATAAATGTTGGCTGTTTTAGCAATACCACCAGATATTATTAATGGTGTTCTTGCTTCATCTATTAGAATTGAGTCTACCTCATCGATAATAGCAAAGTTAAGTCCTCTTTGCGTTCTATTTTCTTTGTGAACAACCATATTATCTCTTAAGTAATCAAATCCTAATTCATTATTAGTTGTATATGTAATATCTGCATTATATGCTTCTTGTTTTTCTCTAGGATTCTTTTCTCTTATATTTATTCCAACTGTTACACCTAATAAATCATAAATTGGTCCCATCCACTCAGCATTACGAGTTGACAAGTATTCATTTGTAGTAATAACATGAACTCCTTTTCCTTCTAATGCATTCAAATAGGCAGGTAATACTGTTGTTAATGTTTTACCTTCTCCAGTTTTCATTTCGGCAATATTGCCACGGTGTATAGCAACTCCACCAATTAATTGTACTCTAAATGGTTTTTCACCTATTGCTCTAAAACAAGCTTCTCTTGCAAGAGCAAATGCTTCCGGAAGAATGTCATCTAGTGTTTCTCCATCTTGTAATCTTTTTTTAAATTCTTCTGTTTTAGCCTTAAATTCAACATCTTTTATTTTTTGCATATCTTCATCTAAAGCTTCAATTTTATCTACAATTTTATTTATTCTTTTTAATTCTTTTGTTTCATAATCAAATAATTTTTTAAATAAGCCCATAACATCATCTCCATACAAAATATTATAACAAAGAAAAGTAAAAAATTAAATATATCTTAATATTTTATAAATAAAAAGTAGTGCTAAGCACTACTAATTAGCTTCGATTACTCCATAATCTCCATCATTTCTTTTATAAACAACATTTATTTTATTAGTATCAACATTTTTGAATACAAAGAATGTATGTCCTAAAAGCTCCATTTGAGTTATAGCTTCTTCTTCATCTATAGGTTTTAAGAAAACTTCTTTTCTTCTTACAATTGCTTGTCCATCTTCTTCGAAATAATCTTCTATTTCCATATCAGGAACTAAATCTGCAGTTCTTGTTTTCTTACTAGATATTTTATCTTTATATCTTCTGAATTGTTTTTCTAATTTATCAACAACTAAATCTATAGCAGCATATAAGTCTTCATGTACTTCTTCTGCCCTAATATTATATTTACCACTCCAAATAGTAACCTCTACTTTTTGATCTTTTCCCTTCGCAGATATTAATGCTTTGGCTTCAACCTCTTCATTATCATCTAAATATTTAGTAACTCTTTCTAACTTGCTCTTAATATATTCATTAATAGCATCAGTTACTTTTAATTTGTCACCACGAATATTATATTTCATATCATTCCTCCTAATATAAGATTATCATATTTTATATTTTTATTCTACATTTACACATAAATTTGACAATAAAAAAATACACCGTAGTGTATTTTATATTGCAGTCATTTCAATTTCCCTAACATTAATAGCTTGGTTTCCTTTAGCTGTTTCTATCATAGTAAATTCCACTATTTCACCTTCTTTTAATGTTTTATAGCCTTCTTGATCGATTGCAGAATAATGAACAAAGATGTCTTCATCTACTAGCCCTTCATATTCGATAAATCCATAGCCTTTTTCATTATTAAACCATTTCACACGACCTCTACTCATAACACACCTTCCCTTCTTGATTTAATAATAAACCTACCTATATGTTGCGCGCAATTAAAAGAATACTCAAAAAATCGACATATTTTTCACTTTTGTCATAATGTTAACATTTTTTGTCACTAAAGTAAAATACATGCTTATTTGCAAAATATATTTATTAATTAATACTATTTAAAGGTGGATTAATAACAAAAAGATTTTTAACGTTTAAAAGTATATTATTATGTTCTTGAGGAAAAAAGATATGAAGGAAATTATTGTTAATAAAATAATGACAAATATAGCTAAATATAATAATTATGATGACATTAAATTAAAAGAGATAAAGTACGGCATTGAATCAATATATTTAACAATAACTAAAACAATTATAGTTATTATTATTTCCTTATTTATACAAACTACTAAAGAATTATTACTATTTATGCTTTTCTATGGGATCTTACGATTAACAGCATTTGGATTACATGCTAAAAAGGCATGGCACTGTTGGATAATGACCTTAATTTTATTTACTTTAATTCCTTATTTAATTAAAACTATTAATATTAATTTACTAGTATATAATATTTTGTTTATTATATGTTTTATACTATTTATTCTTTATGCTCCTGCTGATACTGAGAAAAGGCCTCTTATTAACAAGAAAAAAAGAATAGTTTATAAAGTATTAACTATAACAATCTCTATAATATATTATATTCTAAGTTACTGTAGTAATAATACTATTCATAATACTTTATTGTTTGCATGCACAATGCAAACCTTAATGATACTTCCAATTAGCTATAACCTATTAGGTCTTAAATATGATAACTATAAGAGTTATAGAAAGAAAGGAGGTACTATATGAAATACTTAACAGCTGCTTTAGCATTTTTAGGAGCATTTGCTGCTGCTACTGCTACTACAGGATGCTTCATCATTTTCGCAGATGAGCCTGAAATGCCAGAATCACTATTATAGTAAATTAAAATCTAGATTAGTCAAAATCTAGATTTTTTTATTTATATATATTTTTGTAATAAATATATTATTTTCTTTGTCTTGAAATAGTTCTACATTTTTAACATTACTAACAATTTTATGGGCAACATATAAGCCTAAACCTCTTCCTTTACCTTTTGTAGAATAGTTTTTATGATTGATTTTGCTTAAATCTATTTTTTCTTTATAAGTATTATCTATTTCAATAACAATTTTATCTTTTTCTTCATAGACATCAAAATTAATTATTTTTTCATTACTTTTTTCAGCAGCTTCTATCGCATTATCAAAAGTAATGCCAACAATCTTACATACAACAGCATAAGTTTTAGAATCTAATTTAGATAAATATGATGATAATTGTTTTGATATATTAATACTAACATTTAAATTCTTATTTCGTATCTCACTTACTTTATAATATATTATCCCTTTTAATCCAGAAGGCAATTTTGATATGTTTTTTATATCTATACCCTTTTTATTATATGTATTAATTAAATCATCTAAAGTATCATTAAAATTTTTACTGTTCTTATTGTCATAACTTTTAAGTATTAATAAATTATTTAACATTTCATGTTTATTAATTCTATCTTCTTCTATTTTATTTTCATACCCGGATATAAAATCCAATAATGCTTCTGTTTTAGACACTTCTTTTTTAACCTTATGTTCATTGTAAATAACCATTATCAAGAATGCAGAGAATGAAATTAATAATATTATATTACTTATATAATTACTGTAAGTAAGATTAGATATATTTTTAAATGCAATTACTATGGATGCAGTTAAAGTGATTATAGCAACATATAAGAATATAATAGATTTTTCTAAAAAATTATTAATTACACTAATTCTTTTTTGTATTCTTTTATCTTTAGTAATATAATAAGCAGGTAAAATAATAATTATAGAAATAATTAATCTTGCTATAACATTTTGATCTAACGCCTGTAAATTTATAAAGTTAGTTATTATTAAAAATATATCAACAATTATTTCAATAAAAATAGCTATTACATAACATGTAATTCCGTATATAAGAGTTTTAGTAATAGAATCTTTATAAAAAAGTAATTCTAGTATTAATAATATACCAAAACTAATAAATGCTCTTATCATAGTATCATTAACAGAAGCATTATATGTTACTAATACCCCTGCAATTATAAGAGCAATAATAAGTTTCAAAGATACCTTTAAAGTGTTTTGAGTTAAATTCCTATATGTTAGTAATTGTATAAATAACATTACTGAACTGCCTAAACTGAAAATAATTGAATCAGTCAGCTTCATAATTCTCTATCTCCTTTTTATGACTATTGGTTACTACATAGTCTTTAGTACCATCTTTAAAGAATACTATCATCTCATTCCAATCAATTTCATGTATATTTCTCATATTTATTAAAGTTCCTTTAGCTGATATCTTAAAATATGTTGGTAACATACTTTTGATTGCATTAATAGTAATATTTTGATAATAAGTTTGATTTTTAGTAACTATTTTAGTTTTTCGACCATCTCTTTGGATAAAATTAATATCGGATAATTTAATATTATATTCTACATTTTTATAAATATATTTATATACTTTCTCTTTATTTAACATTCTTAAACAAATATCTATATCTTCATTTATACTAGTATCTATACTACCGAATTTAGGAATAAAATCTAATATTTGTAATCTTTGTTTATATACTTCATAATATAAGGATGAATGAGCAGTTATTATAATAATTGGGCTATTCCAATCATTACAAGTATTTCTAATCATTCTAGCTATATCTATTCCATCACCACTTGGTAATTCTAAATCTAAAATATATATTGAAATATGACCTGATTCTTTTATATATGTAGTTAGTTTATTATTATAATCATTAAATTCATTTATTTTAAAATTAACTTGATTAGACATCATTCTTTTCATAACAATATTACATATATTTTTTCTATGATTATTATTATCATCAACTATAACAAAATTTACCATATTTTCACCTTAATAAATAATAACATAAGTGTTTTTCTTTTTCAATCAAAAAAAATGGCTTAAAATAACCATTTTATTGTAACTCACTAACTGATAATGTATAAAGACTTTCAGGATCAATAAGATTATTTTTATATGATACTTCAAAATGCAACATAGCATTTACATTATTATCTAATTTTGACTTATCTGATGTAGCAATTATTTCTCCTTGACTTACTTTATAACCTACCGCTACCAATACATCTTTAACATTACTGTATGTTGTTTTTAGATTGTCATTATGCTGTATTGTTACTACTTTTCCATATATTTCATTATCCTCTACAGAAATAACCTCTCCATCTAAAATAGCTATAACATCAAAATCTTCATCAGAGGAATAATCAACTCCATTATTTTGCATATAGGTATCACCATATACTATTAATGAACTCATTTGTTTCTTTTCATCATCGGACTCAAAGTCATAAAAATATCTTAGTACTTTTATATTTTCAGAAAGATATGGACGTATAATTATATCATTGCTTTCTTTTACAACCGGTATTGTTTCATCTTCAAATACATTATCTAATGTCCACTCATAAGAAGGTTTATCACTTATATAACTCTTAACACCAGATAACACCAATATAACACTCATTACCATTACAGCAATAACACCTAAATAAATTGTAGGTATTAATATTTTAGAATACTTTGTCATTTATTCACTCTCCTAATAATAGAGTGAACATATTTTTATTAATTATGCACTAATTCTACACCAGTATAATAATATTTTAATATTTCATCATATTTTTTTCCTTCATTAGCCATAACATTGGCACCATATTGACTCATCCCAACACCATGTCCATATCCTTTTGTTTCAATAGTAACAGTATCATAATTATATGTAATATTAAAATCAGTAGATCTAAGGCCTAATAAGCTTCTAAATTTAGTTCCATTGTATTTTTTATCATTTATTATTATTTCTTTTACTCTACCAGTATCATACCTCTCTATTTTAATATCTCTAATTTTATAATCATTAATATCTAATTTAGATAAAAACTCTCTGATACTTATTTCTTTAGTTTGTATTTTATAAGAATATTTACTATCCCAAGAAGAATCAACACTAACTAAATAATTGAGCTTTTGTGAAAAAACATTTTCAGAATTTTCTGTATATCCATTAGATATAGAGAAATATAATGATAGGATTACTTCATCATTATAAGTTAAATATTCACCGGATGTTTGATATACTGCATCACTTACAATATTATAATACTTATCATATTGATTTCCCCATTTATATTTCATTTGTTCATTATCTATATAACATTGATCTTTAGTTGTAGATGTTAAATCATATTCTTTATTGCCTTTCATTTTATATAATACATATGTTCTAGCAGCTACCGCCATTGCTTTTAATGCTTCATAATTAAATGAAGCTGGCATTTCACAAGAAACTACACCAATTATATAATCCTCTAATTCTAAATCTACTATTTTATCCTCTTTTAAGACACGCACAGTCTTATAGTCTTCTTCTTTCTCTTCTATTTTATCTTCAGTTACTTTTGTTGTTAAATCTTCACTATTAGGACTACTTAATACTAATATAAATAATAAAATAAAAAATACTATGATTTTTCTTTTCATAGTATATTTTATTATTTAAAACAATTATTATTCTAAATTCATTATTTTATTTACTCTTCTAATGTGTCTCTCATCATTAGAATGTTTTGTTGTTAAGAATGCTTCAACAATATTTTCAATATCAGTAGTATTTTCTCCGACTGCGATAACATTAGCCATATTATGTTCACTTGCTAGAGATGCTTCCTCTTTAGTACATACTCTCGCACATCTAATTCCCTTTATTTTATTCGCAGCAATTGACATGCCTATTCCAGTACCACAAATTAGTATTCCTTTATTAATATTTCCACTAATTATTTCATTGCATAACTTTACAGCATAGTCAACATAATCAACGCTTTCAGAAGAATTTGTCCCAAAATCTACACATGAATAGTTGTTATTGTGTAGATAATCTACTATTTTTTCTTTTAGTAATAATCCTCTATGATCATTTGCTATTCCTATTTTCATTCCATCACCTCATGAACAACTTTAGTTCCTGCTAATAAATTATGTAAACCTCTTTCATCTTTTCTAAATAGCATTAGAATTATTGTTGCGAATATTAGACCCATATCTAAAAACTGAACATAATTTATTACACTAATATATACTTTTTTACTTGCGAGATAATATAACAATACTGTAATAGTTGTTGTAAATATACTATACGCAATACCTCCGTGTATTAACATTTGTAATATAGATGGATTTTTGTCTTCCTTATTTACAACCTTTATTTTTAATAATTTCTTTCCAATAGTTTGACCTTTATTTATGAATTGAAATACTATAAAATAAAATGCACTAAATACTAAATTCATAACCGTGATATTAATACTTTTTTGAGCTAATTCATATTGATATTCAGCTATTACTTTTTGTGAAACGGTTTCACCAGCACTCATTTTCTCTTGTAACATTTCCATATATTCTTCGTAAGTACTATAATAACTATCAGAATCCATATTAACTATAGGTATTCTAGAAAATATACCTAATAAAAGTGAGATTAATAATGCATCTATTACATATGCTCCGATTCTCCTATATATTGTTTTTTTCATTATTTATTTGCCCCCTTTTGGTTTTTTATAAAATATAGACATTAAACTAGATTTCTTTTTAATAATTCCAGAGTTTTTAAATGATTTATTTAAATTCCAGAATATTGTATTTGATAAATCATATAAAGTGCTTTCTGTAAATGTATAATTAACTTTAGAAAGCAATTTATCAACTATAACTACTGGTACTCTAGCAGAAAAATTAACTTTGCATACTTCGTGTCTACTATTTAAAACATCTTTTTCCATACCATATAATGATGTTATAAATAGTCCTCCATCATTTGCCATAGCATACTCATAAACTTTTCCTATTACTACATCTATTTTAGCAAGCTTATCTTTAATTTCTTCTAATGTTTTACAATCCGTAATATCATAATTAACAATTATTAATTCTTGCGGTGCCGAAGATATAGTATTTATTAATACATCAGCATTATAGATAAAACCATTATCTGTAGGCATATATTTTAAATCGGGATCCATATTATTTCTAAGTCCTGTCATATAGTGATTAATATATCCTAATCTATCTTTCTTATCCATTACTAAGCATTTAGCATTTATACTTTTTAAAGAACCTAATGCATATGTTGATGAAACACCATAGTTATATAAAAATGGTACCTTAACATTATCACATTTAACTTGAAATAATGAATAAAATTTAATTGTTGATAAGTCTAACTGAGCATATTTTTGAGCTATTAATTCTTTAGTGTATTGAGTAGCATCAATACTTTCATAATTAAAGAATAATATGCTATCGTTATTACTTAAAGCAAAACCTGTATTTAATGAAAACGTTCTAACATCACATGGTATAGTTTTAGTGCTATATAAAACCTCCATTTTCTTTGCTAAATCTTTCCATTTTTCACCAGTTTCAGCAACTAACATTTTTATAAAATCTTTGGCTGCTAAAGAATTATTCATATTATTAGAACCACTTACTATTCCAATTTTAGTATTATTTCCAAATTCATAGTTAATTGCATTAATTGCTTTTTCTACTGATTTATAATTATCTATCTTTTGTTGAGTTAATATTAAATGAATAAATATCTTGGAATTGGTTTTAGTTATCATATCTTTTAAAAATGTTGATAATTGATATAATGTTGTATCATTATCATAATAACAAATAATATGTAACTTAGAATTAAACTGATTTAGGTCATTATAAATATAATTTAGCATTTCACTTTTTTTATAGCCATCATTAGATATATCGTTATTAACAATACTGTATGTTAAAGCATCACTGATACCTATACTGAATTTTCTATATCCACTTTTATAATCTAATTCATTTGATGGAATAGAACCAAAAATACCAGTTGTAGTTAACATATCCATATTTGGCATTAATTCTTTAGAATATACACTAACAGAATCTGCTTGTTCAACACCAAATCCATTAATTAACAATAATATGTTCTTTTTCATATGACCTCCAATTTTATTATATCATTTTATTTTTTGTTTTTAAATCTTTTATATACTTCCATTACAGATAAAATAGGTAATGACACTAATACTAATAATGCTAAATGTAAATAAGGAACACTATATGTTTGTAAGAATCTAGACAAGAATGGAACTTCCATTATTAGTATTTGCAGTAATATTGAACCAAATATTACCCATATTATAAATTTATTTTCTTTAAAATTCATTTTAAATATGCTTTTAGTTTCACTTTTACAATTTATTACATGAATATTTTGCATAAATACCATTAAAGCAAGCACATATGCTCTTGCATGAGCAGTCTCCATATGGATTTGAACTACTAAAATATACCAAATACTAAATACTAATAAACCAATAAATAAACCTGATATTAATATTTGTTTAACTAATTCTTTTTCAAATAAACTTTCATCAGTCTTTCTAGGTTTTTCTTTCATAATAGTATCAGTTTCTCTTTCAAAAGAAAGTCCTATATCTTGTAAACCATCTGTAACCAAATTCAACCATAACAATTGAATTGCTACAAGAGGTATTGGTAAATCAAAACAAACAGCTAGTACAAAGAATAATACTTCTGCAAAACCACATGATAATAGCATAATACTTATTTTTCTAATATTTGAATATGCATTTCTTCCTTCTTCAATTCCAGCTACTATTGAAGAAAAATTATCATCAACTACTATCATTTTTGCAGTTTCTTTAGCAACATCAGTTCCACTACCCATAGCCACTCCAATATTAGCAGCTTTAATAGCGGGAGCATCATTAACTCCATCTCCAGTTACAGCAACAAATTCACCTAGTCTTTTTAAAGCTTCTACTATTTTAAGTTTTTGTATTGGAGTTACTCTTGCAAATACTTTTTTATCTTGAATAAATCTATCAAATTTTTCATTATCATCAATATAAAAATCTAAATCACTTCCAGTAACAACTTCTTCACTACTGGATGCTATTCCAAGTTCATTAGCTATAGTATATGCTGTTAATGCATGATCACCAGTTATCATTAGTACATTAATTCCGGCATTGTGACATTCTTTAACAGCATCAATGGCTTCTTCTCTAACCGGATCAATGAATCCAACTAATCCAATAAATGTTAAGTCTTTAATATTACGTTCATCATATTTTTCTTTAGATTCTACTTGACCATCACATAGTGCTATTACTCTATAGCCAGCTGATGCTAAAGATTCATTTTGCTTAATTATTTTTTCTTTGTCTAACTTAACTCTTTTACCTTTTCTGTATTCATATGAACAAAAGTCAATTATTACTTCTATAGAACCTTTTGCAGTACAATAGATTTTTTCATTTTTATTATAGAATACAGCACTATATTTTTTTTCAGATTCATAAGGTATTTCAGTTATTATATTATAATTGATTTCATCTATATTTAGTTTCTTTGCTAAAGCAAGAAAAGCTATGTCTATAGAATCTCCAAAAGTTTTCCATTTTTTATGTTCTTTTTCTAATAAGGCATCATTATTTATTTTACCTAATTCAGCAATATATTTTGCATTATCTAAATCAGCATTATCTATTTCAATAATTTTGCCTTCATCATTATATCCATTACCCTCTATTTCAAATAATTCACCATTAGCAAGTAATATCCTCTTAGCAGTTTGTTCATTAACAGTTAATGTTCCAGTTTTATCACTAGCAATAACTGTACAACTTCCAAGGCTTTCTACTGAGTTTAATTTTTTTACTATTACATTTCTCTTAGACATTTTATTAGAAGCTATAGTTAATGCCATAGTTAATGCTAAAGGAAGACCTTCAGGCATTGCTGATACACATAAAGCTACTACAGATAAAAACATTTCAATTAATGAATAACCTTTAATTAATAGTATTACACCAATAATAATTGATATAACAATTATTAATATAGTTATTTGTTTAGAAAATTTTTCCATTCTTATAGTTAATGGGGATTTTTCTTCTTTAGTGTCAGTTACTTTCTTTGCTATCATTCCAATTTCAGTATCAATACCAGTAGCAGTTACAACTGCTATAGCTCTACCGGTTAATACTGATGTTCCCGCATATAACATACATTTTTTTGATTCATCATGAATAGTAATTTTTTCTTTGCTTTTTACTACTCCAATACTTTCCCCAGTTAATATACTCTCATCTATAGTTAAATTATTTGAATTTATTATTCTTAGATCAGCAGGTATTTTAGTACCTGGTTCTAAAGTTACTATATCTCCAGGAACAATAAGTGAAGAATCTATCTTACAAGGTTTATTATCTCTTATAACATCTACATTAACTCTAATAAGATCTTTTAAAGCTTCTGAATTCTTTTTAGCTCTATATTCTTGAATAGTAGAAACAATAGAATCAACCAAAATAATAAATAATATTGCACATGCATCAAGAGTTTCCCTAGCTATAAATGATAATATAGCTGCTACTAATAAAACGTATATGATAGGGTCTTTAAATGTATCAAAAAAGATTTTAACTACCCCTTTTTGTTTTTCTTTTGGTAGTTCATTTAAACCATATTTTTTAATTCTATTATTTGTTTCTTTAGTTGTTAAACCATTTAAAGATGTCTTTAATTCTTTTAAAACATCTTTACTATCAAAATATGCATAATCTTTCATACCCTATCATCCTTATTATAATAATTATAAAATAGTTATGAATTTTTTTCAATAAAAAGAACAAGTTAATCACTTGTTCCAAGAGTTATATCAAGAGTTAATGTTTCACTACCTCTTTTAACACTTATTTTAATAGTATCATTAGGTTTATATTTAAATAGGTAGTATCTTAATTCAGCAACATTTTTAACATCATAATTACCTATTTTAACAATTACATCCCCTTTTTGAAGTTTTGCATTATATGCAGGACCACTTGTCTCTACATCATATACTATTACACCTGATGTTACATCAGAATCAAGATTAATTCCTCTTCGAAGTAGATAATACCTTGATGTAATATCACCCATACTAATCCCTAAATACGCTCTTTTGATTTTTTCTCCACTTACTATTGTTTTAGCGTACTCTAATGCATATTCTATTGGAATAGCAAATCCAATTCCCTCTATTTGAGACTGAACTAATTTCATTGAATTAACTCCAATTACTTCACCATTTATATTACAAAGAGGTCCTCCACTATTTCCAGGGTTTATTGCAGCATCAGTTTGCATTACATTCATAATCCAATCATGAGCATTAGAAGTAATTGAAACTTCTACCATTCTATCTTTTCCACTTAAAATTCCTCTTGTAACTGTACCCTTATAATCAGAACTAACAGGTGAACCTATTGTAAAAACAGTATCACCAACTTTAGTATTTTCACTACTACCAAGTTTGGCAACTTTAGTAATATATTTAGAATCTATTTTAATAACTGCTATATCAGCATATTCATCACTACCAACTATAGATGCATCTATAGTTTCTCCACTCATTAGTATTACTTTTACTTCACTTGCATTATCAACAACATGATGGTTAGTCATAATATATCCAGAAGCATCATATATAAATCCAGATCCAATGCCTGCTAAAGTATTCCTTTGATAGTTTTCAACTACAACTACACTATCATATATATTAGCTATTCCTTCAGATATTCCATTTTCATCTACTACAACATTCTTTTCCACTTTATTAACTGTTTTAATAACAGTATTAGGAAAATAATAGATTATAGCATACATTAAAGCACTACCAATAAATATTGATATTATAATAGTAACTATATATATAATTGCCTTTTTCATTATACCCTCCTAATCAATGTATGATATTTGTTTATAATTATCTGGGAATCCCATTCTATATAAAACTTTCTTTATTTCAATTGATTTTAATTTGGATTCTAACCAATCTATTTCATAATTGATTTCATTCATCATCATTTTAAAATCTTCTGCTGTTAATAAGTCTTTTAATATAATAATTAATGCAAAAATGTCCCTTTTTCCATAAATATATTCATCTTCAACTTTTGGTATACCAAGTAATTCATGATATCTATTATCAGCAATAGCTTTTTGAGTTTCATGATTATACAATATATCTTCATGGGCACATAAATTTCTATAATTAGATAATATAGATAAATAATCTACTAAAACCTCATCATCTATATTATAATAACTAGCTATTTCTTTTTGATCCTCATCTTTTATAATTGAAAACAATTCACTCATTAAACCAAAGCTTAATACTTTAACACCAACCCACATAGGAATATAACCATAATTGTTTATATAGTGACTTGTTGCTTGATGTTGATAACCATTAATTCTAATTTGTCTTTTTAGTTTTCTTATTAAATCATTAATTTGTTTAACTTTCTCTTTGCATCTATCAAAATTATTAACATTTAAATAATCTTTTTCTTTATATCCATATTTCTTACTTAATACATAACTAAATATTGATTTATAGTTATTTTCAACTATTAAAATATTTTTAAAAATAATATTTCTAAAATATCTATCAAAAGTAAATAAAGCATACATCTCATCGAATGTTGCCCCTGGAATAAATCTTTTAGAACCAGTAGCTAAAAAAGGTGAACGATAACCATTCAAAAAGAAATAATTTTCTCTTAATAGTATCTCACTAGCTTTATCATAATCATTGATAGTTAAGCCTTTGCTTTTTAGAATACTAATTTGTTCATCAATTGTTTTAAATACTTTTGCTGCCACTTTTCACTCTCTTTTCTACCCTATTATAATTATATCATTTTTATAACAATTTTTTTAATTTTTTATTTCATTTGACGAATTATTTTCCAAGTATTTTTCATCCCATATGCTATATTTTCCGAGTAATTTGAATTCACGGCCAGTTAGTTCATAAAAAACAATATTTTCATTGGATATATCTAATAAAGAATAAGTACAAGTAAATGTAAATCCAGGGCTTTTAAAAGTTTCTTTATATATACCATTCTCATCATAACAAGTTCTTATTTCTCTATTACACTCTGTTTTATCTAATATTATTAATGGAATAGTTGATTTAGTTAATTCTAATCTTAATGATTCACCAGATATAAATATAACAACTACAGCTACTACGAAAACAATAAGCTTTTTAATAAATTTCATATTATCACCTACTATAAAGATATTATATCATATAAAAATAACTCTTTCGAGTTATTTTTTATTCTAGTATTTTAGTATCTATGTGAATTGTTTTATTATCATAGTCAATAGAGGCTACGGCATCATATGGAATAATACACCTAGGAACACTATGCCCAAAGTTAACATTAAATAATACTGGTGTATCTAAATCAGAAAATACTTTTTTGTATATATCTTTATATTCATCATAATATTTTTCATCTATTGGTTTGCCAACTATAATACCTTTAACTAGTTTTAATATATTTTTACTTTTTAATACCATTAACATTTTTTCAAGTTCTTCTGGTGATGGCTTTTCTTCACTTGTTTCTAAAAATAATACTTTTTCTTTCCATTCATTATCGGTAGGTAAGATATTGTATTTTTCATATATTTTGTTTTCATCACCATATCTATTTCCAGTATAAGCGGCATATATACTTTCTATACACCCTCCATATAGTTTTCCAGTTACTTTTCCGCCACCATTTAATACTTCAAAACCGTGTCTTTCATTTTCGCTTTTTCTAGGAGTTCCAACAGCTTCTACTCCATAGCTTTCTCTATCATAATACCAAATTGGACTAGATAGTATTTCATAACCATTTTCACTCATAAAATATTTTTTAAAATATTCTTTTGTATATGGTAACATTTCATTATCTAGTTCAGCTAAATCAACTAATAAACATGGTCCATAAAATGTTGATAAGCCTAATCTATTTAACATTAAATGATTATTGGTAGTATCAGAAAAACCAGTAAATATTTTAGGATGCTTTTTAACTGCATCAATAAACTCTGGATCATCCATTAAATATGGTATTGTTTTATATGTATCATCCCCGCCAATTGCAGTAATAATAGCTTTAATACTATCATCCATAAATGCTTCTTTTAAATCACTTGCTCTTGCTTCAGGATGATCTTTTAAATAATCCATATCTTTTAAAGCATTAGGCATTATTACAACATCTAATCCAAACTCTTTAAGCCTTTTAACTCCCAAATCTAATTCATGTTTACAAAAAGGCATACCAAGAAGTCCTCTTGATAAACTAACTATTGCTATCTTATCTCCTTTATTTAACTTTTTAGGTATCATACTATCATCTCCTATATTAATTATAACACAAAGCTATCTTTTTCTTAATTTTCTACTTTTTCCTAACATTTTATTTAGTTTATTTTTAAGTTCAACAGTACATAAATCATAATAACGAGCTTCAAGTCCATATGCACCACACCATACTGTAATTTCATAGCCTTCCATTTCAGAAATAGGCTTTATAATAGTTGGTATTTCTTCATCATCAGGAATATTTTCGCGCTCCCTAATTAATTCTTTATTCCAATGGTCAAAAACACTAATAGCATAAGCTTTACCATCCTCAGCAACAACTGCACAATATTGCCTTGGATCTGTGTCTTCTAATTCAGAAATATCAATATCATTAGTCCATATACCACCGAGAATCATAAATTCATATATTTCATTACCATTACAATCATATCCTAATACTTCATCCATACCATAACCTCCCAATAATATGTTATTCACAAATGGTTTTTTCTCCATTTTCACCAGGCTCTTCCGCTTTATGAAAATCAATTATTTGTTTTCTCGTTTGTTTCAAATACTCTTTACTTTGAGCAAATATATTTTGAGCATCCTCATCACTAATAATATCTAAATCACATTTATAATTAGAAACATAGTACCCTTCTTCTTCTATATATGAAGCTTCACATCCATTAACATTTTGATTTATATTTTCATAATCACTCTTAAAATAATCCGGATTTTCTACCATAGAAACAGGTGTTATTATTGTTTGATCTATAGTGGCAACTACTCCATTTTTAAAAGTATAATTAACTTTATATGTAACATCGTAACTATCAGTATATGTGCAAGATAAATCATCATTATTTGTACAACCAGTTACAATTAATAGAAATAAAACTATAATTAATGTTTTCTTCATAACTACTCCTTTATATATAAAATATATCATAAATTACAAAAGAAAAAAACCCAAATAATTGGGTTTTTAGTACATTGAATATATTAACGCTTACTGAATTGTGGTGCTCTACGTGCTTTCTTAAGTCCGTATTTCTTTCTTTCTTTGATTCTTGCATCACGAGTTACCATACCATTTGATTTAAGTGTAGGTCTATTATCAGCATTTGCTAACATTAAAGCTCTAGCAATTCCTAATCTAATAGCTCCAGTTTGACCAGAGAAACCTCCACCTTTAACACTCACTAATACATCATATTTGTCTTTAGAATCAGTTAATTCAAGTGGTTGAACTAAATCCATAACTAATGTTTCATAAGGCATATAATCCTTAAC
>OMST01000037.1 GCA_900313815.1 uncultured Eubacteriales bacterium | reverse complement strand
CTTTTTATTGGATCTTTTGCTTATTTCTTTAAGCCTCGACATAGATTTATATATTTATTATCCTGGTTAATATTTTTTAGTATTTTAACAATTGGAAATACAATATATTATATATTTTATGCGTCATACTTATCTATAAATTTAATACAAACTGCTGGTATGGTAGGCGAGGTAAATGATGCTGTATTTGATAAAGTTAATATATTTCAATTCCTATATTTATTAGGAGATGTTGCATTTATATTTGTGCATAAAAAATTATTAAAGACATCATATTATCAAGATGTAGAGAAGAATGAAAATCATAAGAAATTATTTATTTCTACTTTAATTGCCTCAGGTATATTATTTGCTTTACTAGCAATTACTATTTCGGGAGCAGATACAAGTAGATTACGTAAACAATGGAATAGGGAATATATAGTACAAAAATATGGTTTATATATGTATCATGTTAATGATATTATTCAAAGCGTACAACCTCATTTTAATACATTGTTTGGTTATGATGAAGCTGCATTAAAATTTAGAAATTATTATGCTTGTAGATGGGAAAAGACTCCTAAAACTAACAAGTGGACTAATAAGTTTAAAGGAAAAAATGTTTTATTTATACATGCTGAAAGTATACAAGGATTTTTAATAGATTTAAAGATTAATGGTGAATATGTAACACCTAATATAAATAAATTAGCTCATGAAGGGTTATATTTTGATAAATTCTATCCTCAAATAAGTATAGGTACTTCTTCTGATTCGGAATTCACCTTAAATACCGGTTTAATGCCTTCATCGAGTGGTACTGTATTTGTAAATTATTATAATAGAAAGTATTATGCCGCCCCAGAATATTTTAATAATATGGGCTATTATACTTTTAGTGCCCATGCCAATAATGCTGATTATTGGAATAGAAAGACAATGCATGGTGTACTTGGATATCAAAAATTCTACGCTAAAGATTCCTATGAAGTACCTACTAGTACAAGTGACATGGAATGGGTAGGGTTAGGTTTATCAGATAAATCATTCTTTAGACAATTAACTCCAATTTTAAAAGATATAAAAGAAACTAAATCACCATTCTATGGAACTATTATTACATTATCAAATCATTCTCCATTTAATGATTTAAAGAAGTATGATGAATTTAATGTAACAATGGATTACACTTATATTGATGATGATGGTCAAGAAGTTTCTGCAGTTGCTCCATATTTAGATGGCTCTTCTATGGGTAATTATCTAAAGAGTGCACACTATGCGGATGCTGCATTAGGAGAATTTATAGAACTATTAAGAGAAAATGGTATTTTAGAAAATACAATTATTATATTATATGGTGATCATGAAGCAAGAATCGCTAAAAGAGAATTTGTTAAATTATATAATTATGATCCTGTAACAGATAGTGTTAAAGATGAAGAAGATTCAACATTTATTTCTATGGATAATTATAAATATGATTTATTAAAAAATACCCCTCTTATAATATGGAATGATGAGAATAAATATAGTCAAAAGATAAGTTCTACTATGGGTATGTATGATATTTTACCAACTATAGCTAATATGTTTGGATTTACTCAAAAATACGCTCTTGGTAATGATATATTTAGTTCAAATGAAAAGATAGTAGTTTTCCCTAATGGAAATATATTAACCGATAAAGTATTTTATAGTAATTTAAATGATGAGTATATTTTATTGCATGATAGTCCTATTGATGGTGAATATATTAATAGAATAAAAGAATATGCTAATGAAATATTGGAAGTATCTAATGGAATAGTAGTTCATGATTTAATATTAAAAGAAGAGGATAGGATCGGAGAGTGCGAAATTGAAAGCAAAAAAGAATAAAAGAGGTAGTAATAATATTATTATAACTATTATCTTCATAGTAGTTGGAGTAGCATTATTTGGCTATTTAGGTTATAGAGTATATAATGATTTCTTTAAAGACAATGCTGTTAGAAAACCAGTTGACTCCATTGAATTATATGAATATACATTAAGTAGTAATGATACAGAAATATATAAGACTTATTTTAAAGAGCTTACAGCCATTTTAAATGAAAAGCCTATAAATTATAGTGAATATGCTAAATGTATCTCTAAACTCTTTATAATCGATGTATATACGCTTGATAATAAGCTTGGAAGTACTGATATAGGTGGTGTTGAATTCTTACATAAAGATTTAAGAAATAATTTTAAAGAAAATATGGGATCATCACTATATAAATTTATTGAAATAAACTTAAATGGTGATAGACAACAAGAACTACCAATAGTAGAAGATGTTGAAATAGAAGATATTACTGAAACAAAATGGACATATAATGATAAAGAATATCCCGGATATACAATTAATGCTAAATGGACATATGTAAAAGATTTGGGATATCAAAATACTATTAAATTAACTATTATTAATGATAATGATATTTTATACATAGTAAAAGGAGAATAACTATTATTCTCCTTCTTTTTCACTTGATTCACTAGGTTTAGGAGTACTTGATGTACTACTAACACTAGAACTACTTGGTTTTTCTGAACTTGAATTACTTTGACTTGAACTACTACTAGAACCTGCTGAACTGGATGATGAACTACTAGCACTTGCTGAACCGGATGAAGAACTACTTGAACTAGATGAACCACTATGAGTACCAGATGAAGTAGGGGAAGTAGTAGGTTTTTGAACATATATAGTTAATGAATTAACTAAATTTAATATTGTATCTGGATGTTCTTGTTGACTATAGAATTTATATTCACCATAACTATTTAACGATACTTCTTTATTAGAATCTACATCAATAAATTTAAGACTTAATCCATTTGAAGAAGCGTATGATTTAATTTGCTCTACTGAATAAGATTTAACATCTTTTAGTACAGCTATTCTAGATTCACTATAATTTCCTTGACCAATAACTGTGTCTTCGTATAAGCTATTTAAATCAAATGATATATTTTTAACAAGAGTAGCTTCACTTTTACCTAAATTAATATTTATTTCTCTTTTAATATCATTAATACTTCCTTTATATGGGATAATTACTGCTGGATAACTTCTTGATAGAGGATCATATACATATCTATATACTGAGTAGCCTTTTAATTGCATTCTTTGTACATTTACTAAATTAGCACTATCATTAAGAACTATAGATTTAGCAAGTTCATATAATGAAAGTATATCATTTGTTTTAACATTAGTTTGGAAATTAGCTTTTATTTGTCCTAATATATCTACCGCTTGATTAGGATCTTTTAATTTAGTAGCTGCTTTAACTATTCCTAGAATAACTTTCATTTGATTTTTTCCTCTAGTATAGTCATTTCTATTACCTTCACCTAGATTAGGACAGTATATTTGCATATTTAGACCAACATCACTACCATCATTAGGTGTATGTCTATTTCTTGCTAAAGCTAAAGCTTGTTCTCCATTTAAATGTTGCATTCCTTTTTCAACAAATACAGTATCATTTCCCCAATAACGTGAACTATTTTGTTCACAGAAAGAGTAGTCTACATCTACGTCAATTCCTCCAACTGCTTCAACTAATTGTACAACACCTTTAAAATTAACTTTTGCATAATAATCAATATTTACATTAAATAAGTTTTCTACTGTTTTAACAGCACAGCTAGATGAACTACCCCAAGTAGTGGTATTTATTCTTCTATAATTGTTACCTGAACAAGCTGTTTTTAAATACATATCTCTTGGTATAGATGTTATAGTAGCTCTTAAAGTTTTAGGATTAAATGTAGTAAGTAATAATACATCTGCGTTATATCCAGATGTAACTCCATCTTTAGATGAATCTACACCAATTAATAGCATAGTAAATGGTTTTGTCAATGTTGCATCTTTACTTTTAATATCTTCTTCATTTGACTCATATACTTTAGAGCCGTCATATAATACTTTAGTTTCTGTTTTAATATGTTCATAACCTTCAAGAGAATAGAACATATCTACATAGTTTCTACTGAAAAAAGCGGCTCCTATTTCACCATTTTTAAGAGCATATAATAATTCTATTGTAGAGTCATATTCAACTATAGTATTCTTTTCTTTTAGTTTTAATTTTTCTATTATTTCATTTGGAAGTATATATCCTTCAATATCATCTTTGTCAGATACTATTCCAATTTTTTGGTCTTTCAAATCTTTATAATCTTTTAATGTTGTATTATATGTCACTAGTGATGAAAAATATTCATTAGTTTGTTCACTATACGAATCAATAGATGTATATATTTTAGTTAGATAATAATATCCAGCACCCTCTATTAACATAATAATTATTATAAATATAATAGATAATATATATCTAATTGGTTTCCTTTTAACATTTTTTAATAAAAGATAAGATGTAAATAAGAATAAATAGAATAGGATAATAATTCCATATATTCTGTAAAATGTTTCTACACCTTTATAAAGAAAAAGACTATAACTAAAAAAGCCAAAACTTGCTAAATGAAGTACTATTATTAAAACAGTTATGATTGCTTTAATAGTCTGTCTTTTTTTCATGTGATCACTTCTTTCTGTTATTCTTTTTTCTTTCTTTTCTTTTTAATTTCAGTTTCTTCTTTAACTTCCTCAATTATTTCATCTTTTTCTATATTTTCTTCAACTATTTGTTCATCTTTTTGAGTATTTTCTTCTTTTAATTCATTCTTTTTCTTTTTATTTTTAACTAATTTATTAATTAATATTCCAATTAATAATAATACCACTACTATTGTTTCACCAATTAAAAGCATTATAAGTTTTTTATATTCAATTATTTTATCTTTATATGGTTTAACAAATTCATCAGTATAAGTAACCAATGTATTAGTAACACTATCATATAAATAATAGTCATCTAATCCAGTATCTAAGTTTCTAGCATGAATAATTGAGAATAAACTATCAGTAATCTTTAATGATTCAAAATTAGTATTATTTATAATAGTATTAGATTTTTGCATGTTTTCTATTTCTTTATCCATTTCAAGAGGGTATAGTTTTACTTGTTCAAGTATTACCTCAGTATATTTTTTATAACTATTTTTTTCTTTATCATAGATAAATAGGTCAATAATACCTTCGTTATCTTTTAATCCAACAATAGTCCAATCATTAATTTTATTATAGAATCCGGGCACTGTTTGATCATTAATAACTACTTCAGCTTTTTCAAATGCTTCGGGAGCTTTTAAATTAGCTTCTCTTTTAACAACCACATAATCTTTATCATCTATTTTAACATTGATAGGGTTAGGGTCTATTACATTAACTATAACAGTATATTTTTTAACAGAACCATTTTGAGCTGTAACAGATAAGATAAATTTATTTTCTCCTTCAGTTACATTAAATGTGCCAGCTCCAGATACATCTGCTCTTGAATCAGATGCTCTAGCAGTAAGCTTTATTTCGTTAGTATTAGCACTAGCTTCGACTTTATATTCAGTAGTATTTTTATTAAACTCAGGTTCTAATTTAAATCCTTCAACAGATATAGAAGCTAAATCATTATCTTTTGATAAAGAATTTTGATAATCTGATTTAGTAATAATTTTAATTGATTTAGATCCTTTAGATACTGATAATGTTTGTTCTGACCAGTTTAATACATCAACATTTCTAACTCCTATGTTAGTAGTACCACTAGCTAGGGCTTTAAATGTATATGTATAACTTTTAGATTTAATATTTCCATCTCCAGGATCTCCTACAGTGGTTTCTCCTGAAGTAAGTTTTAATTTACTTGAATCATAATCAATAGTCCATTTCCAACTACCAAGTATATCACTTGATGATATCTTAACTGTAACAGTAACAGAATCACCAACAATAACTTGATTCTTATTAGCAGAAACACTTATAGTAGCACTAGCTGCATTTAAATTACTTAACGATATAAGAGTACTAAATACAGTTATAAATAATATAATAAATATTTTTTTGATTTTCATATTTTCCTCCTATAACTTTTTATCTCCTTTAATATGTTTTTGAATTTGTAATAAATCTAGAATAGTAACATCTCCATCACCAGATGTATCTCCTGCTAGTAAACTAGCATTAGTTAATTTTTTATCATCTTTAATGTGTTTTTGAACTTGTAATAAATCTAGGATAGTGATATCTCCATCACCAGATGTATCTCCTTTAACAGATAATGTCCATTTATTAGATTCTTTTAATGTACTAACTTCAATTTTATAATTAGTAGCTATAATATCTGAATCATTAATAATAGTTCCATTTTGATTTGTTATTTCTACTTTTGAAGCTCCTGCGTCTAATAATAGAGCTTTTAATTCACTTGCTTTAGTTCCATTTTGTAATTTGGTAATAATTGTATCATTGATATTTAAATTACTATTATTAACAATATCTTTTGGAGATATAGTTGTTTCTACTTTTTTAATTGTTAATAAATATTTTTTCTCTTCTTGAATTTCATTTGTTACTGTAATAGTTACATTTGTTTCATTATCTTTTAATTCATATTCACCAGTCCCAGATACATTTGCTTTATCTGATTGAGCAGAAGCAGTAATATTTATTTTTTCAAGTTCTAATGGAACTTCAACTTCATATTCTAAGATATCTGCGTCAAATTCAGGTGTTAATTTATATGAATCAGCATTCAATGATTTTAAATAATTATTTGTATCTCCACTTTTTGGTAGTGAAGTACTTGCAGGCATAGAATTATATACTGGTATTTCAAATATAAATGTTTGATTTAATACACCAGATGATTTATAAGAATTATATGTTTGATTTCCTTCTATCGCTGGAGCTTGAATATTAGTTTGATATTGATGTGTATATGGATTAGATATTCCAGGAGCAACATTGAATTTTTGATAATATAATGTTCCTTGCCCAGAAGTGATATAATTGTTTGCTAAGAATGAACTTCCTTCTGTTATGGCTGTTTCAATATTATTCCATAATTCACCATTTCTATCAATTAATTTAGCAGCGTAGGCAAGTCCTCTAGTAACAGCAGAATAGCTAACTCCATCTATATTAACTTCATAAGCACCGATATTGAAGAAATTGTAATATCCACTATATTTTTGACCTTTCCATGTAAATTCAGAACCATTAGTAGAATCGCTTCCATTTGCTCCAACTTCAAGTCTTATTCTACTAGCTATATGTACTGGACTAATTCTATTGGTTTTACCAGCATTAGCCATAGGTATTGTATATATATCATCTCCTAAAGCACCATTACCAAATATTGATTTAACTAAAGTAGGGTATAGTTCTTCAAGCGAAGAATCATAATCTAGTTTTTCAAACATAAATATTCTTTCTTCAGTAAGCCAGTTTCTAGGATCCATATAGAAAGCTATAACACCTTGATTTACGGTAAACCAACTAACTCCTTCAGAAGGGATAGATGAGATTCTATAATTATCATTTGTTGTTTGCATATAACAAACTCCAAATTCTGAAGATACTGATGTAGCAAAATTCAAATTATTATGTCCTGCTCTAAAAACCCAATTAGGATATTTTTGATGTAAATAAGTTAAATAAGGAATATAACTGTCTGGGAATCCTGCATTTCTTAGCTCAGCAGTGTATTCATCGTCAGTAGCAGTTATATCTTTCTTTTGAACAACATATTCGCTGCTCATCCAACCAACTTGACCATTGTAATAACTGATTTTATACCAATCACCACTTTTATCAAGTATAGTGACATTAGCTCCAAGTGTTAATCTTTCTATAACATCATAACTTTTACCAGGACCAGTTCTAACTGCCACGTTATTACCGCTTACACGAGCAACCCAATCACTAACATTAATACCATTAAATGAATTATCTACAAATGTTACATATTTACTACACACATATGCGGTTTTTTCTCTAAATGATATTTTATACCATCCTTCATCACAACCTTGTCCAGGTATTAGTGTTTTATCTACAACTACTATGTTAGTTCCTTTGCCAACAGTAGAAATTATTTCATTATTAGTACCAGGACCAGTTCTTATTCTAACTGATGAATTGTTTATAATTGCGTCATAATCTGCAAAAATAGTTATGGGAAGGCATAACAAAAATAAAACTAAAATGAAATAAACTGTTCTTTTTGTCATATGCATACCTCCTCATCATTATTCAGTATAATAATTATAACAAATATAATTGGATTTTCATTATTATTATTGATAACTATTCACTTTGTTTACATATATTTTCAATTTATAAAAATAAATATAACAATATTTAAAAAATTGACTTTTTACTATATAAATTTTATACTAAACATATGAATTGAGGTTTAATATGAAAGATAATATTTTATATATAGTTATACCTTGTTATAATGAAGAAGAAATGTTACCAATTACTTATAAAGCATTAAAAAGTAAAATGGAATCTCTTATTAAAAGTAAAAAAATATCTAAAGAATCTAAAGTAGTATTTGTAAATGATGGTTCTAAAGATAAAACATGGGAAATAATAACTAATTTACATAAAAAAGATAAGATGATTAATGGCATTAATTTATCTAGAAATAAAGGTCATCAAAACGCTTTATTAGCTGGTCTTTTAACTGTTAAAAACGAATGTGATATTGCTATATCAATGGATGCTGATCTACAAGATGATATAAATGCTATTGATAAGTTTATAGATGAATATAAACATGGTAGTGAAATAGTATATGGAGTTAGAAGCTCAAGAAAAAAAGATTTTTGGTTTAAAAGAGTAACTGCTGAAGGATTCTATAAATTTATGAAATTAATGGGCGTTGATATTATATTTAATCATGCTGATTATAGATTAATGAGTAATAGAGTATTAAATGATTTAGCTGGTTTTAAAGAAGTTAATTTATTCTTAAGGGGGATATTTCCTCTTATAGGTTATAGAAATTCTATAGTAGAATATGAAAGACATGAAAGAGTAGCTGGAAAATCAAAATATCCTCTTAAAAAAATGTTATCATTTGCATTTGAAGGAATTACGTCTTTTAGTATTAAACCATTAAGTTTAGTTTTAAATCTAGGATTAATAATTATGATTATAAGTATATTAGTCATGATATATTGTTTAATAGTTAAATTGTTAGGATATACTGTTGCCGGATGGACATTTATAACAATATCCATATGGTTTTTAGGTGGCCTTCAAATGCTGGCTTTAGGCATCGTAGGTAAATATGTTGGGAAAATATATAGTGAAGTAAAAGCAAGACCTAGATTTATTGTACAAGAATATCTAAATAAGTAGGTGAATTATGAGGAAGTGTTTAGCATTTTATAAAAAGCATGAAGAATTAATTAACTATATAATAATAGGGGGATTAACTACTGTAATAGCATTGCTTGTTAAATATGGATTACTATTCACTATACTAGATTCTAAAAATGCATTTGAATTACAAGTATCAGTAGTCGCTTCATGGATAGTTGCAGTATTATTTGTGTATGTAATGAATAGAATAGTAGTTTTTAAAAGTAAAAGTAAAAAAATATTAAAAGAAGCATCTAAGTTTTTTAGCGCAAGAATAGCAACTTTATTATTAGATGCATTTATAATGTGGTTTTTTATAACACTATTAAAACTTAATAGTAATACTGAAGTGGTTATTGTAACATTATTTTCTCAAGTATTGGTTATTGTTGTAAATTATATATTAAGTAAAATATTCGTATTTAAAAATAAGAAAGAAATATAGAAATATTGATGACTTTGTTTTATAATTAGATTAGGACGTGATATTATGAAATTTGTAGTAAATGGATACAATATATTTTTAATAGTAGGAGTTTGTTTTGTTGCCTCTTTAATATTTGTTGAAATAATGAGAAGAGTGGCAATATTTTTAAATATATTGGACGTTCCAAATGAAAAAAGAAAGATTCAAAAAGCACCAGTCCCTTTATTAGGTGGATTAGGAATATTCTTTGCCTTTTTACTTGGATATATGCTTTTTGCTGATAAAAATAATCTAATGTTAGCTATTTTAATTGGATCATTTTTAATTATGTTATTAGGATTATTTGATGATATGACAAAATGTTCTACTCCAATGCCTAATAAATATAAAGTTATAGTTCAATTAATAGTTGCTGCTGTAGTGGTCTTTTATGGTGGACTAGCATTAACTAAAGTATCTATGTTTGGAATAACAATTAATTTTAGTAAAATACCCGTATTACCACAAATATTATCAATGCTTATTATAGTTGCTACAATAAACGCTATTAATCTTATTGATGGATTGGATGGTCTTTGTGGCGGTATAGCATCTATATACTTTTTAACAATTGCTGTAATAGGATTTATACTAAATACATTAGGAGGTCTTGATATAATTCTTTCATTAATAATGTTGGGATCAACTCTTGGATATTTATTCCATAATTTTCCTCCAGCTAGAGTATATCAAGGAGATGCAGGTAGTACATTTTTAGGTTTTATGATATCTGTAATATTCTTACTTGGATTTAAAACAGCTACATTAACCTCATTGATTATTCCATTATTAATATTAGCTATTCCAATTATGGATACTTTATTTGCAATTATTAGAAGAAAATTAAAAGGTCAACCAATTGATCATGCTGATAAAGAACATTTACATCATCAATTATTAAAACATTTTTCTAAAAAGAGTTCATTATTAGTAATATATGCTATTAATTTATTATTCTCTATTACTACAATATTCTATGTATTACATAGAAAGATTGAAGTAACTGTTTGTTATGTTATATTAATATTTATAGTATTATTTCTAATTTTAAAGACTGATATAATATTTGATAGATCTAAAAAATAATTAATAGGATGTGTTTTTATGAAAGTAAGTATAATAGGAAGTGGAGCATATGGCATTGCTTTATCTAGCATTTTACATAGAAATAAAGTAGAAGTTTGTATGTGGGCTCATAGTATAGAAGAAAAAGAAAACTTAGAAAAAACAAGAATTAGTCTAAAGTTAAAAGATTATAAGATACCTAAAGAAATAAAAATAACTAATTCGTTAGAGGAATCAATTAAAGATAGTTGCTTAGTTGTAATCGCAGTACCTGCTTTTGCATTTGAAGAAACAATTATAAGAGTAAAAGAATACATAAATAAAAAAACACCTGTATTAATAGCTACTAAAGGTATACAACAAGATACTTGTTTATTTTTACATGACGTATTTAAAAAATATTTAAAGAATAATGTAGCTGTAATATCTGGCCCAACTTTTGCAGTGGATATTGTTAAGGCTGTTCCAATCGGATTTAGTTTGGCTACTAAGAGTACCAAAGCAGAATTAGTTATTAGGAAATGCTTTGAAAATAGTACAACAAAATTCAGAAGAACAAGAGATGTTGTTGGTATTGAAATATGTGGAAGTATTAAGAATGTTATGGCAATAGCTGCAGGAATGTTAGAAGGAATGAAAGTTAGTGATTCAACAAGGGCACTGTTTTTAACAGAGAGTATGAATGATATTAAAGAGCTAATAGATGCACTTGGGGGAAGGAAAAAATCAATTTTATCCTTTGCTGGATTCGGAGATATATTAATGACTTGTACAAGCCCTAATTCAAGGAACTTTAGTTTTGGGTATTTAATAGGTAGAGGAGCTACTCAAGAAGAAGTAAATGAATATTTAAATAATACAACAGTAGAAGGTATGTATACATTAAAATCAATAAATAAATTAGTTAGAAAGAAAAAAGTAGAAATACCAATTATACATTTAATAAATGATATTATAAATGGAAAAAAAGACAAAGAAGAAATGCTTAAATTCTTAATTGAAAAATAATAAAAGCATAATATTTTAGCCATGTTAATGGCTTTTATATTATACTGAGGTGATGAAATGATATATGACATTATAGTTATTGGACTGGGGCCTGCTGGTAGTACATTTTCAAGAATAGTATCTACATCAAATAAAAAGATATTAGCTATAGATAATCAAAATAAAAACAATAAGAAACCTTGTGGAGGCCTATTAGCACCTGATGCTCAAAAGTTACTTGCACATTATGATTTGGTAATTCCCAAGGATGTTTTAGTAGGGCCACAAATATTTTCTGTAAAAACTATGGATTTAGAAAGCAGAATAATAAAATATTATCAAAGATATTATATAAATATGGATAGATATTTATTTGATAAATATTTAGTTTCGTTAATTCCTAAAAATGTAAATATAATTAACGGGAGATGTATAGATGTTGTAAAAAAAGATAATATATTTACAGTTACTATAAAAACTAACAATTCTATTAAAAAATATAAAACAAAATCAGTAGTTGGAGCAGATGGATGCTCATCTATAGTTAGAAGGAAATTTTATAAAGACAATACTATGAAATATATGGCTATACAAGAATGGTATAAATGTAACGATAAAAGTAATTCATTTTATTCTTGTATATTTGATAGAAAAACTAGTAGTAGTTGCTCATGGATAATTCATAAAGATGAATATTTAATATATGGAGGAGCATTTGATTTAAAAAAATGTAAAAATAATTTTGAAAGACAGAAAAATAAAGTATCCAAATTATTAGATATTGATTTAAGTAAAAGTGTAAAAAAAGAAGCATGTTTGGTATATAGGCCAAAGCATTATTGTGATTTTGTTACTGGTAAGAATGGTGCATACTTAATCGGAGAAGCGGCCGGTTTTATTAGCCCAAGTTCATTTGAAGGAATTAGTTCTGCTATTAGAAGTGGCGAGTCATTGGCAAAAACATTTAATAAATATGATAATCTAAATAAAATAACTAATATATATAAGAGAAAAGTATTTAAATTAAAAATAAAATTGCTATTAAAAACAATTAAAAGAATATTTATGTACAATTTTATACTAAGAAATATTATAATGAAATTAGGGATCAATAGTATTAAAATTAATAAATAAAGGAGTTTAATTATGAATTTATATGATTTTGATAATACAATTTATAACGGTGATACTAATACAGATATAATTTTATATTCTTTAAAATTTCATCCTATAAACGTTATTAAATGTCTTATTAAAGCAAAAAAATTAAAAAAAGAATATATAAAAGGAAAAATACCTTTCGAAAGAGTTAAAGAGGCCATGTTAGCATTTTTATTTCAAATTAAAGATTTAGATTCTTATTTAGATAAATTTGTTAATAAACATATGAAGAACATAAAGAAATGGTATCTAAGAAAAAAGAGTGATAAAGATGTTATTATTAGCGCTTCATATGAAATATGGATTGCCAAATTTTGTAAAAAGTTAAAAATAAAATATGTTATTGCTACTAAAACTGATTCTAACGGAAATATAATTGATTGTAATTGTAAAGGAATAGAAAAAATTAATAGATTTAAAAAAATATATCCTAATGCAAAAGCAATAAATGCGTATAGTGATGCCAAAGTAGATATTCCAATGTTAGAATTTGCACAACATGCTTATGTAGTAGAGGGTAATAAAATAAACAATTATGTAAAAGGTTATAAATTTAAATAAATGGCTTATATATTTCAAAAAATGCATAATATTGAGTTGACTGTCAGTAAATAGTCAACTCTTTTGATATGTTAACCAAAAAAGGTTGACATAAATAATAAAATATT
The DNA here is from genome assembly GCA_900313815.1 of uncultured Eubacteriales bacterium. Taxonomy (GTDB): domain Bacteria; phylum Bacillota_I; class Bacilli_A; order RF39; family UBA660; genus CAG-1000. The sequence goes on along the minus strand of OMST01000037.1, from coordinate 12,663 downwards.
GTATATTATTAAAAGTTGAGAAGGAGGGAAAGAATGGCAGTTAAAATTAGACTTAAAAGAATGGGAGCTACAAAAAGACCTTATTATCGTTTAGTAGTAGCTGATTCAAGAGCTAAAAGAGACGGTAATGTTATTGAATCTATAGGAACTTATATGCCATTAGAGGCAGAAAAATTTAATATTAATAAAGAATCTGCTTTAACATGGTTGAAGAAGGGAGCACAACCTACAGATACAGCTAGAAACATTTTAAGCGAAGTAGGTGTTATGGAACAATTCCATAATTCAAAAAAGAATAAGTAATGAATTTAGTTGATTTTTCAGAAATGATAGTTAAAAGACTTGTTCAAGAACCTGACCTTGTAAAAGTTCAAGAATTTGATAACGAAGAAGATACAACAATTGAAATACTAGTATCAGAAGCTGATATGGGTAGAGTAATTGGTAAAAAAGGTAAAATAGCTACAAGTATTAAGACATTAATTCAAGCAAAAGCTTACAATGACGGAAATAAAAAAGTCAAAGTTAACATAGATTCATTCTAAGACCTTTATGGTCTTTTTTTAATGCTATATTTTATTAGTGAAATAATTATTATAAATAAAGTAATTAATAAAAAAATTACTGGTATATAAATATAATTATATGATTCATTAAAATTATTATTGGAAAATATAAAATTTGATATTATAAATGAAGTAATAATAACTAATATATTAAATATTCTATTATTATTTTTTAATTTAAATAATTCTTTAAAAGAATTAAATATATAAACAAGCATTATATTAGAAACATTAATTATAAATAAAAACCATGCCGATATACTTATATTTTCTAATGAATCTAATACTTTAAAGAGTTTAATCCTTTTTAAAGTAGAATATATAGGATAATCAAATAAGCTAGTTACTTTATATCCATTAACTCCTATACAAGTGAAAAGAGATATAAATATAATAATAAATGAATAAGTTATCATAAGATAATAGTATTTTCTAAATTTGTTATTATCATTAATTCTATTCATTGGTATTATATTTATATAAATGATTGGTATAGAAAAATAACAAGAAAATATTAATGATGATAACATAATATCTTTAAAACTTACTGTTATTAATGGTAAATAATTTTCAATATTAATTTGAGCCACTAAGCTACTAAAATCAAATATAAATATAATACTTGAAATAAAAAATGTTATTACGGATACTCTTATAACAGTTTCTATTCCTTTTGATGCGGTATAATAAGTTAACACTATAATTAATAGCGATATTAAATATCTGGGTGTGTCAATTAAATATTGATTAGATAAAAAAGTAGTTAATCTATATGTAATTAGTATATATCCAAATATAGAACATAATATAGAAACTATATTTATTAAAATAGATAATTTAGGAAATAAATAATTAATTTTCTCTGTATAAGTTAATTCTTCTTTCTTTTTAAAAAATAAATATAGTATAGATGAAATTATTAATGAAATAATAAATCCTATAATAATAGATATTAATGAAGAGTTTTCTGATTTATTAACTATGTATGAACTAAATATACCATAGAAACTAGCACAACATAGAGACACTATTATAGTAGATAAACTAAAACTATTTATTTTTTCTTTATAATTCATTTTTCATTTCTCCAATAGAATTTATTATTGTTTTAACTTTAATTTTATTATTTATATTTTTTAAATAATTATTCCAATTATTATTTTTAAAATCAAAATAATTTTGATCATGTTTATAAATATAAGATCCAATACCGATAAAATCAGTATTATTATCATATGCAATATTTATTATTCGTTTTATATTTTTTTTAATATAATCATTTGCTAAATTACTCAATTTATCTATATTTTTAGGGTTATCTAAATTATATGAGCATGTATAATTACTAATACTAGATTTAATGTTTATTTTTATATTAAATATATTATTATTCCATTTATATTTCGTTTTAATGTTGTCTAATAATATAGAAAAATAATTATTATCACAAGGAATAGTCAGAATAGTTTTATTCGCTTTATTTGTTAAAATATTATAGAAAACACCTTCTTGATCATTAAGAATTATTTTATTAAAATCATTATCAAAAACAACAATATTTTCTAGATAAATATATTTTTCATTATTATTTTCTTTTATTTTAAGATTAGAATATATTGGTACAACACCATATTCTGTTTTTGTTTTTATATAGTCTAAAAATGAAATAGGGGTAGATGATGAGAATATCTTATTATTAAATTCCATTAAATTTTTAATATATAAAGCAGAACCTTTATCATTTTTATATATGTTCAGAATTTCATCTTTATATTTATCCTCAACAAAATAAATATAAAAGTTCATTTTAGATTTAGTATCTCTTAAAAAATAATCATAAAAATTTTTGTTATTCTTAATAACACTCTCAGTTAATATAATTACTTTTAAATGCGAAATAAATATATCTTTATTAGATATTTTTGATAATTTATAGATACACTTATCTATAGAATCACATGATGTTGTTATAACTTTAATATTAGTTTCATTTTCATTGTCTATTATTTGGCTAGTTATTTCATATTGATTATCTTTATAATCTATCAACATACCAGTTACTATTACTAAGTCTTCTATTTCTACATAATCATAGCATCCAGACAATAAAAAAATAATAGTGAATAATATTAGTATTTTTTTCATATGTCACCTAATATTATTTTTAACTATTATTTTATATTAATACTATAATGAATAAATATAATTTATAATTTTAGGAAATATTACAATCATTAATATTGCTATAAAATACAGTGTTATAGGTATCAATGAAGTATATTTCTTTAATCGATATGTATCGCTTAGATTACGTAATATTGTTATTATAGTAGCAGCAATTATAAGTGCTAGAGAAATAACTAAATATATCAATAGGTTTTTAGAGCCATCAGTCATTAATGGATTTTTCATAACATTATATAGAATAGATCCTAACATTAATCCAAGGCCTGTCATTCCGTGTGAGAATAGAAATACTATTCCAATTCCTTTTGCGGTAGTTGAGACGAAATAACCCGCTAAAAAGAATACAAGTCCAAAATAATATAATCCAATTGTATCTGCATTACCCCAATTTAATAAACCGAGTAATGCTATTAGTATACATATAATACATATTATAAATTTTTCTTTATCTATACTATTATTAAATAGTTTTTCATTTGGTTCTTCTCCTGGATATGTTAGTTTATTGACTAACTTTCTTAATTCTTTTGTTGTTCTAGCAGGATCATTATTATATAACTCTTGTAATTTATTATTATAATTTTCAAAATCTTCTTTATACATATTCAACACTCCTAGTATAAATATATCATAAATAATTATTATTGTATATTAGTTTTATTTGTGTTTTGAACCATTAAACCATTCTTAATTAGTTTGTTTTTTGATTTAAATATATCAAATGAAATAATAAAAGGTTTATTAAACGATTTTATACTACAAAGTTTAGTTAATATAAATAAAAAACCAAATACTATTCCTATTATTCCAAAGAAACATGATAATATCATAGTTAAATATCTATATAATCTTATAGAAGATTGAAAATCTTGAAAAGCAAAAAATATTGAACTAATAGCTGTTATAGCAACCACTATAACCATAATAGGGGAAACAATACCAGCTGATACCGCAGCATCTCCTAAAACTAGGGCCCCAAGTATTGAAAGAGAGGTACCTCTTGTAGTAGGAGTTAAAGCATCTGCTTCATATAATAATTCAAATGTAATCATAAGTAAGAATGCTTCAATTAAAGCAGGAAAGGGTACACTAGATCTTTGTAAAGAAAAATTAATTAATAGATTAGTAGGCAACATTTGCTGATCATATGTTATTAAAGATAAATATATAGATGGAGCAAATATTGTTATTAATAAAGCAAGAATTCTTATAAATTTTACAAAATAAACATATACTTTCTTTTGATAATTATCTTCACTATTATAAAAATATTCGATGAAGAAAGTAGGTAATATTAAAGCGTTACTTGAGTTTTCTGTTAATACACATATTTTACCTTCAGTTAAACATTTGGCTATCGCATCAGGTTTTTCAGTAGATTTAATAGTAGGTATAACAGTTTTATTTTCTCCTTTTATCAATTCTTTAATATAGTATGTGTCTAATATCTTATCTGTTTTAATACTGCTTATTTTGTTAATAATATCATTTAATAATTCTTTGTCAACAACATCATTTAAATAAATAATACTTACTTTGGTTTTCGTAATACTTCCAATGGTTAATTCTTTTATATATAAGTTTTCACTTTTAATTCTTTTTCTAATTAAACCTATATTAGTATTATAATTTTCATTAAATGCATCTTTGGGTCCTTTGATAGTTGGTTCACTAGTTGGTTCACTAATAGCTCTATCTAATGATGCTTTTGTTTCTATAGCTATTATTTCATCATTAAAAATTATTATAGTAAAACCATTAAATAAATATTCCATTATGTTTTTTTTATCTATTTCTATAAAACTAATAGAAGGTATATAATTTAAGATGTCTTTTTTTAATGAAGAAAATATTTCATTTTTAATTAGGCTTCTTTTTGAAAAATATTCTAATATAAATGAATTTGTCATTGAAGAATTAGAAATAGTTTGTATATTTATTATGTATAATTTATGCAAATTAAAAGATATTTCTTTAATTTGTAAATCTGGCATATTTTTTTTCATTTCTTTTAATTCTTCAATTGTTTCCATACGTTTATTATTTTCGTTTCTTGTTAAATTATTCTTAAAATAGTATAATGTATAGAGGATGTGGAAGTATGATGTATTATTTATTGCTATTTATTATTTTAATATTTTTTATATTTATGGCTATTTTTCTATACAAGTATTTAATTGATATATTAAAACATTGTAAAATTAAACTAAATAAACATATTGTTTACTCAATGTTGGTATTATCGATTATATCAATATTTGGATCTATAGTGGTTATATTTTTAAGCACTTTTTGGAGTATGTTATCATTATTTATATTGCATTTATCTATTATGTCATGCCTTATATATTTATTGAATATATTTTTTAAAAAGAATAAATTATGGAATAAGATTTATATATTTTTACCTTTATTGTTGAGTACAATAATAATTATATATGGATATATTAATATGCATAATGTAGTATCAACCTCATATGAAGTACACAATAACAAAGTAAATAATGATTATAAGATAATATTAATAGCCGATTTGCATTATGGAGTTAGTTTAAATAATAAACAATTAAAAAAATATTGTGATGAAATTAGTTCATTGAATCCTGATATAGTTATACTTGCGGGTGACATAGTTGACGAGAAAACAACTAAAAAACAAATGCAAGACGCTATTAAATTAATAGGATCTATTAAAAATAATTATGGAATATTCTTCATATATGGTAATCATGATAAAAATACATATTCTAGAAATCCTAAATATAAAACATACGAATTGATAAGTGAATTAAATAAAAACAAAATAACTATATTGGAAGAATATATGCAAAATATTAATGATGATATTGTATTAATAGGTAGGGGATACGATAATAGATTACCTATAGAAGATATATTAGAAAGAGTAGATACTAATAGGTTTATTTTATCAGTTGATCATGTACCACAGGAATATACTAGAAATATAGAAAATGGTGTAAATATGTTATTATCCGGTCATACACATGCTGGTCAAATATTCCCAGTTGGATTAATAGAAAGAATATTTAAAACATCAGATCAAATATATGGAATAGAAGAACATGAAGACTTTGCTGCTATAGTGACATCTGGTATTGCAGGATGGGCAATGCCTATTAGAACAGAAAAACATAGTGAATATGTAATAATAAATTTAAGCAAATAAAAAAAGATATTTTAAATATCTTTTTTAAATGAATGTAAATATTGCAATAGCAATTAAAGCTATAATATATATTGTTTTTCTAAATGAATATGTCCATATTTTTTTAACTTTTCCATCTATTTCCATAGTTTTGATTTCTACATAAGGAACAGGACTTCTTCTATACCAACCTTGAACTTTTATTATTTTATTAAAATATTGTTCAGATTTAAATATAGCAAATATTTTATTAACTATAGTAAGAGGTTGATTATAATCTAAGAATATAATACCAGTATCATCTTTAATGACAAAATCTTCATTAAATATACATCCTGGATTACCGCGACCTATAATAGTACCTTCTAAAGTACATGGTACTGATGTAATATGTGACACTTTAACCTCACTAAGTAAATCGCTTACTTTAGTTTCTTTATAATTACTATTCTTATGAGATCTATTAAATTTGTAATAAGAAAGACCTAAAGCAAACATTAATCCAAAACAGAAATAGAATTTATCAAATTTTGATATTATGAATGCTACCACTGAACAAATTAATACAAATGATGGTGCAAAACTAATTAATACTTCAGTTATAAAATCATCAATATATGATTCTGGTTTTTGTAAATCAAATTTAACATAAGGTTCTTGATTATATTCATAAGATTTTTTAGATATTTCTTCTAATCTTTTTGATATTAATGGGTGAGTAGAATTAAATTCAAACCATTTTGCCCAAGGATTCCACATTTCCCATTTCATAGCATTCTTAATCTTTTCTTTTGATACTTGGCCATTATCCATACAAGTTATAACCATAGATTTGGATGTTTTAGCATCAAATATTCCAAGTGCATTCGCAGCCTTCTTAGAATTAGATGATGAAGTACTAAGGCCAAATCCTATTTTAACAAGTGCTTCAGCTAAAGCAGCTGGGTCCTTTGTTTCATCTACTGAGAATGCATCAGCGAAATATTCTCTAGTTCTTGATAAATATAAAATTATATATTGAGATATTACATATAGTAGATATGCGACATATCCTACTAAAGCAGCTTTGTTATTATCACTATCATTGTTTCTTTTAGTTAGCATTTCATAAATTCCATATAGAATTAGTGGTACTGCTTGAACAGCTGTCATAAATAACATATCACGGTGAACAATGTGTCCCATTTCATGTCCAACAACTGCAATTACTTCTCTTTCATTTAACAAATTAAATATACCTTCTGTTAAAACTAATCTTGCATCTTTTTTAGTCCTACCATATGTAAATGCATTAGGAGCTCCATCATGTATAATAGCAATCTTTGGATATTTAACATTATGTTTTTGACATTCATTCTCAATAAATGTTTTTAAATAATCAGGAATAGCCTCGCCGAAAGTAGCTCTATAAATCCATTTCATGGATAGATCTGTTAACCATGGTGAAATTAAGAACTGAATTAATAATATTATTAAACTAATAATAATTCCGGTAAGTGCTGAACCTCCTGCCAAAATAAATGCTAAAATTATAATTGCTCCAAGTAAACCATATAATGCGACTAAAGTTAAAGCTGATATTCCTATAATACTCTTTTTCATTGCTTACTCCTTTCATAATCATTTTATCATAAATGTAAATTTTTTAAAAATTAAAATTGACATATTTCATTTTAAATATTATACTTGTATTAGATAATTGGAGGGATAAAAAATGGGTAAATATGAAATCGATTACAGAAGAGTTTTGCTAGAATCATTATTTTTAGGGTTATTTGCTACATTAAGTTTTGTTGTACTTTATTGTTATGATCTTTTTGATTTAATTATTGGTTCTTTAAGAAATGGTTCACTAACTATGTGTGGCGTTACATTATACATATTTGCATTCGTTTTTCTAATTAGTTTCTTCATTAAAACTGAAAAAGAAATATTATTAGAATTAAGAAAAACAAAAAAAGAAAAGAAAGAATCCAAGTAATTGGATTTTTTATGTTATACTTATACTAGGTGTTAATAGATGAAAAAGCGTGGATTTACATTAGTAGAGTTACTTGCTGTAATAACAATACCAACAAGCGCCATGCCAAATTAGAATACATAGTGTATTCTTTTTTATTTGAATAAAAATTTCATATAACAATTGGTAATAATTAATAAACTTGAGAAATCAAGTTTATTTTTTTAACATTTAAACTTTATTAACATATTCTATTATAGGAGGATAATAGCCTATGTTTAATAATTATAAAGAAATAGTTACTAAGACTATAGTAGGAAAGGGTAAAAAAACATTTCAAAATGAATATGTTATTAATACTCAAAATCCTGTAGATACTGTTTTGGGATGTTGGGTAATTAATCATAAAATAAAAGGATACAAGGATGGAGATTATATCAAAATAAAAGGTAGCTATGACGTTAATATTTGGTATAGTTATTCTAATAACACTAAAACAGATGTGGTAAATTCCAAAGTAAATTATGAAGAAAAAGTACATGTTAAAGTTAAAAATACTGATGATGTAAGTAATGATAATGGTGTAATAGTTCGTTCTTTAAAAAATCCTACTTGTATAGATGTGTCTAGTGAAGACAATAGTATTAAATATACAATATCTAAAGAGTTGGGTATTGAAATAGTTGGAGATACTAAGATTAGAATACCAGTATCTAATAATGAGGATGAATACGATTTAATAATAGATGAAGATTCTATAAGTGATGAAATAGATAAAAATATAAATACTAAATATTTAAATGATAAAGATAATAAATGATTGTAAAAAAATAAATCTAATAGTAAAATAATTATAGGAGGTAGGATTATGAAATATCTTTATATTATTTTAGTAGCTGCATTACTTTTGGTTGTTTTAAAATATGTATTTAACGTATCTTTAAAAACGTTAGGAGAATTACTATTAAATATTGTTATTGGGCTTATAGTTTTATGGCTAGTAAATAAATTTGGCGGCGCTATTGGAATACCAAATATACCTATTAATCTCTTAACCGCATTAATAGTTGGAGTATTTGGATTACCAGGCGTAATAGTGTTAATTTTATTATTCTATTTTAAAGTTTTCTAAAAATGCTTCCATTGGAAGCTTTTTTATTGTATAATACCTGCCAAAGGTGGTTTGAATGAGTTATCCAAGATTAATAGAAATGGAAGCTTATCTTAAAAAGTGTAGGCAAACCTTGAATTACAAGGATTGTTTTAATATGCTTTTTAGAAATAATGACTATATAGAGCATCAATTTTTAAGTGATAATTATAGTTATATGATGAACTTTGGCAAAGATTTAATCGATGCCGAATACGAAACAAAAAGATTGGAAAATGAAGATTTATATAAATTATATGAAGATACAATCGGTATATCTAGAGATTTTATTTCGCAGAATTGTGATACGGATACAATATCTTTATATGCAGCAATTAGTTCATTTATTAAAAATGCTGCATTTAAAGGAAAAGATAGAATCAATAAAAGCTTAAAATTTAAAGATTATGTAAGGCTTTTAGGATTAGATGTAATTCTAGGCAGAAGTTGCTGTAGACATAAAGCATATTTATATAAAAATATTATGAGTGGTTTTGTAGATACTAAAGCGCTAAGCGTTGGACCAGAAGAAAATCAAAAAAGTAATCATTCAATTGTGTGTACTAAATATGGAAATAAATATTTGTTATTAGATTCTACTATTCCATTATTATATTTTCCTATAGAGAAATTCTTAATATATGGAAATAATCTTGATTTTTATGTTAAGTCATCAAATTCTTATGTTTATGAAGGCGATTTTGATAATATAGAAGAATTTTTTAATTTCTTTAGTAAGTTATTTAATAATACTAAATTATCTGAAGAAGAATATAGTAAAATATTTAATGAGATAATAGATAAATATTGGAGATATGTAAAGGAAAAGAGTATGGCAAGAGAACTATCTTTAAGATTAGAGCCTAGTAGAGAAATGATTAGAAAATTAATAAAATAATAATATTAAAGCTACTTTAAAAAAGTAGTTTTTCATTGCTATAAAATATAGAATATAGTATAATTAATATAAGATAATAATAGGAGGAAATTTATATGTTTAACAAGAAAAGAATGATAATTTTCATAGTCTTCATATTGTTTATATTCTTTATGATGACATTTGCAAGTTCTCCAGCTGAAACAGTTAAAGTAAATACAAGAAAAGTAGTATTTACAGATGGATATAATAGTAGAGAAATTGCTAGCTATGATGTGGAAGTAGGAAAGGGAGTACAAGTACCACAAGTACCAACTCATGATAGTGTTGTATTTGCAGGTTGGTATGACTATTATGATAATAACGTTAAAGTAGAGGAATTTGACGAAATTTTAAATGATACTCATGTTATTGCTCTATATGGAACTGATTTAAATCATAATGGTATATTGGATGATGATGAAGAACATTTCTTGGTAAGATTTATTCATGGATTAACAAATGAAGTTCTAAAAGAAGAAAAAGTGTTAATCGGTCTTAATGCAACAGCACCATTAGAACCAACAGCAAGTGGTTATACTTTTACTGGTTGGGATAGAAATTATACTAATGTTCAAAGCGATTTAACTGTTAATGCAAATTTTAGGTCAACAAGAACTCCAGAAACCAATATTAGATATTACAGAGTTACATTTGTTGATGGTGAAAATAATGAAGTTATCACTTCTTATCAAGTAAGAGAGGGATACAGTTCTAGTACACCAAACGCTCCAACTCATGTAGGAAGAGTATTTGATCATTGGAATGGAACTTGGACAAATGTTAGATCTAATCAAACAGTAACTGCTGTATATGTTGATGATAAAAATCATAATAATCAAAATGATTCTTTAGAGACACATTATTCAGTAGAATTTACTAAAAAAGGTGAAGGAAATTTAGAAGGTGAGTTGGTATTTTTAAATTTACTTAGTGGACTTACATTTAAAGAACAAAACATTGTAGTTCCAACTGCTACACCAAAAAATGATTATTATAAATTTGATGGATGGAATCCTGAAATAAATACTACAGTAACAGGTAACGCAAAATATGAAGCAAGTTTTAGTCCAAAGAATGATAATTTTGGAACTAATGGTACTTCAGATGGAATTGCTGACGAAGAACAAACATATAAATTAACTATTAAATATATATTTGATGATAATAAAGTATCAAAAGAAGATGACGTCTTTGAAAGAAAATATACTGAAAGAGATTATAAAATAAATGTAGAATCAGTTGAACATTATAGTGCTGATAAAGAATATGTTGAAGGTACTATTACTAGTGAAAACAAACTTGAAAAGGTAGAAATAGTTAATTACACAAGAAATAAATATACAGTTACATTTATAAATAATGATACACAAGAAACTATAACAAGTGAAGTTGTTGCTAGTGGTTCTGATGCTGAATTACCAGAAGCACCGGTGCTTGAAAAAAGAGTATTTGTATCATGGCAAGGTACTTATCAAAATGTAACATCTGATCAAGTAGTAAAAGCAATGTATGCAGATGATTTAAATGAAGATGGTATCGACGATAATGAACCTGGTCAAAAACTAGTTGTTAAATTCTATAATGAGAAAACAGTTATTAAGGAAGAAACAGTTCTTAAAGGAATGGATGCAACAGCACCTACTAATGTAGTTAAAGAATCCGATGATGAATTTGATTATACATTTAGTGGTTGGGATAAAAATTATACAAATGTACAAACAAATTTAGAAGTTCATGCAGAATATACTTCTTCTAAGAGAAAATATATTTTAACAATAGATTATAAATATGAAGATGGTAGTGAGGCCGCTACGTCACATATAGAAGAAGTGGCTAATGGTAGTACTTATAGTGTTAATAATCCTACTGCTAATAAAGATGGATATCATACAGATTCAGATAAAGTAACGGGAGTGATGCCTAAATCAGATACTAATGTTACAGTTATATATAAACCTAATACTAATAATATTTATTATGTAGAACATTATACTGAAAAGTTAGATGGAAAATACGAATTAAAAGAAACTGAAACTAAAAATGATGGTGTTACTGGAAGTACTGTAACAGCAGTAGCAAAAGAGTATAAAGGATATGAAGTTGATTTAACAGTTCCTGGAACTAATGAATCAGAAGTATTAACATCAAATAATGATGTGGTATTAAAATTATTCTATAAGAGAAGTGATGTTAAATATACAGTAAAAGTATTCTATGATGAAAAATTAGAAGCTGAGACTGAATATACTGGAAAATATGGCGATGTTATTAATTCATCAACATATATAAATGTTCCTAGTGGAATGAAATTAAATTCTAGTAAAACAACTGAATCAATAATTTTAGGGAATGAAAATATAATTAATATTTATTATGAAAGTACCCATGTTGAATTATCAGTAACTACAAATGTAGATGTATCAAAAACTCCTGCTGAATATGGAGATAAAATCATTTATACAGTTACTATTAAGAATACAGGAGATGGAAAAGGAAGAGTAATTGTTAAAGATGCTGAATTATTAAAAGCGCTATATCCTACAACTGAAGATCCATTAATTAGTATTGATTCAAGTAGTGTTAAAATAAATGGTGAAGCGACTACTGATTATACTGCATTAGACATATTATCAAGCAATGGACTTATAATTGATGATATGTTACCAAATCAAGAATTTAAAATAGAATTGGTTGCGACAATAGAGGCAAATGCCG
>OMST01000015.1 GCA_900313815.1 uncultured Eubacteriales bacterium | reverse complement strand
AGCTCCACCAGTTGGAACTGTTTTAGGACCTGCAGGAATTAATCTACAAGAATTTTGTACTAAGTATAATGAAGCAACTAGAGAAAAAATGGGAGATATAGTTCCAGTTGAAATTTCTATTTATGAAGATAGAACATTTGACTTTATACTAAAAACTCCACCAACAGCATCACTAATCAAGAAAGCAGCTGGAATAGATAAAGCTGGTAAAAAAGGTGCTAATGATGTTGTTGCAACTATTTCTAAAGATGATATTAATAAGATAGCAGAAACAAAAATGCCAGATTTAAATGCATATGATTTAGATGCTGCTGTTAATATTGTTGCTGGTACTGCTAGAAATATGGTTATAGCTGTTAAAGGCTTAAATGATAAAGAACTTCAAGAACAAGCTCGTGAAGCTCATGAAGCAGAAGCTCAAGCTCAAAAATTAGAAGCAGAACTAGAAGAAATGGAAGAAAGTGCTAAAGCAATGGCTGAAGGTTCTGCTAATGTTGAAGTAGAATCAACAGAACAAGCTAAAGAAGAAACAGAAAATAACGAAAGCGAAGAGTAATTCGTAAGAATATAAGATAATCCGCACCACTACATAAGGAGGTAAATATGAAAAAACATAGTAAGATGTACGTGGAAGCATTAGGTAACGTTGATAAAACTAAAAATTATGATGTTACTGAAGCGATCAAGGTTCTAAAAAGTCTTAAAACTAGAAAATTTGATGAATCTGTAGATTTAGTATTAAGTTTAAATATTGACGCTAAGAAAACAGATATGAACATTAGAGGTAGTTTTGTTCTTCCAAATGGAACAGGTAAGACTAAAAAAGTATTAGTAGTTACTAAGACTAAAGCTGATGAAGCTAAAGAAGCAGATTATTGTGGAGCTGAAGATATGTTAGAAAAAATTGAAAAAGAAAATTGGTTCGATTTTGATACTATTGTTGCAACTCCAGAAATGATGCCTGCTTTAGGTAAATTAGGTAAGGTTTTAGGTCCTAAAGGATTAATGCCAAACCCAAAATTAGGAACTGTAACAACTAATGTTAAAGATGCTATATCTAACATTAAAAAAGGTATGGTTGAATATAAGAATGATTCTTATGGAAATGTTCAATTCTCTATTGGTAAGTTATCTTTTGATGAAAAGAAATTAGAAGAAAACTTAAGAGCTATAGTAGCTGAAATAGTTAAGAATAAACCTACTGGTGTTAAAGGAGCATTCATTAAGAATATTAGCTTATCATCAACTATGAGCCCTGGATTCAAAATTGATAAAGCTTCTTTAGGTTTATAATTTAAAATAAATATCACTTCAATGAAGTGATATTTTTTATATTTAAATTATCTATTTTCTCTAACTATTCTTTGACGACTATATTCATCTAAAGGCTGCATAAGGATTCCACATGATATTAATCCTGAAATACCTACTAATGCATAAACTAAATTAGTCATAAATGTATCAGTACCAAATATTAATGAAACTAAATTAACATCAAAGATGCCTATCATTCCCCAGTTTAAAGCACCGATTATTATGAGAGATAATGCTATTTTATATAGTGTATTCATTTGTCCTCCTTTATTAATATTTTTAACAATAATTTTATATTTATACATAAAAAAATTATATATTAATATAATTAATTGAAGAGGGGGAATTAATATTAAAAAAGTTATTTTAGTTTTAATGACATGTTTTTTATTACTAGGTTGTTCTAGAAATAATTCTAATACAGTAATATCAGAATATAAAAAATTATTAAATACTGATAAATATGAATTAACTGGACAAATGGATATTATTAGTAATGAAGATTTATATCATTATGATGTAGTTGTTGATTATTTAGAAGGAGATTATTATAAAGCAACATTAGTCAATAAAGATAATGGACATGAACAAATAATATTAAAGAATGATGATGGAGTATATGTTATAACACCTGATTTAAATAAGAGTTTTAAATTTCAAAGTGAATGGCCTTATAATGGTAGTCAAGCTTATATATTAGAATCCTTATTAAAAGATTTAGAAAGTGATCCAAATGTTGTATTTGATTCTAAAGACGAAGAATATTATTTATCATCAAGTGTTAATTATCCTAACAATAGTTCACTTATAAGTCAAAAGATTACATTTTCAAAAGAGTATTTACCTAAAAAAGTAGAAGTCTTTAATAAAGAAGGAATAGTTAATATAACAGTTAACATTTCTAATATAGATTTTAAACCTAATTTTGATAAAGAAATTTTTGATATTAAGAATACTGTATCTGATAATTGTTGTTCTGTAAGTAAAATAACTGATATAGTATATCCAATGTATTTACCTGAAGGAACTTTATTTAAAAATGAAGAAACTATTAAAACAGATAATTCTGAAAGAGTAATATTAACATTTACTGGAGAAAAGAGCTTTACATTAATAGAAGAAGCAAGTAAAGCACCTGAAGAATTTGAAGTAACTGCTACATCGGGAGAATTAGTATTTTATGAAAATGTATTAGGTAATTTAACTGGAACATCATTAAATTGGACTATGGATGGTAAAGATTATTATATTATAAGTGATAATTTAACTAATGAAGAACTATTAAAAGTAGCATCTTCTACAGCGGTAGTTTCATTAACAAAATAGTATCAGTGATTCTGGTACTTTTTTATTTATAATAATTATGTTATAATCATTTTAGAATGAGGTATTATAGATAATATTCTTTAAAACTAAAAATATTTTTGATATAATATTATCATATTAGGAGGATACATGAAAGAAATAATATCAAGTTTAGATATTGGTAGTTCAACTGTTAAATTAGTAGTTGGTGAAGTTTACAAAGGTGAAGTTCATATTCTTGCTGTATCCGAAGTTAAATCTAAGGGAGTTAAAAAAGGAATAATAGTTGACTCTGAAGAAGCACTTATATCATTAAAAGAAGTATTTTCCAGATGTGAAGAAATGCTTAATATTAAGATAGATAAAGTTGTATTAACGATACCATCATATTATGCTGAATTTAGTTTGGTAGATGGAACAGTTGATGTCAAAGGAGAAGATAAAATTATTACTAGTAATGATATTATAAATGCATTACAAGCATGTGTATATAATAAAATACCTAGTAATAAAGAATTTGTAAGTATTACACCTGTTGATTGGACACTAGATAATAATAAAAAAACTCATAATCCAAATGGAATGGAATCATCTACATTAAAATGTAAAGCAGTTATGAGTTTAGTTCCTAAAAAGAATGTATATAATTCAGTTTCATTACTTGAAAATATAGGAGTAGGAATAGTAGATATTAATTTTGGTAGTGTAGGAGATTATTATGAATTTAAAAATTCGCAAATGGATAAAAAGAATACTGCTATAATTAATATTGGAGATGAAAAAACTGAAGTAAGTGTATTTAAAAAAGGAATATTAATAGAAACAGAAAATATTGATATTGGAAGTAGAAATATAGATAGGGATATTTGTTATATATATGATATACCTAGAAGTAAGGCAAGAGATTTAAAAGAAAAATTTGCACTTGCTAGTAAAAGAAATGCATCAACTTCATGGAGTGAAGATGTAGTTAATAATAAGAATGAAAATATAAAGATAAATCAATATGAAATAAGTGAAATTATTTGCTCTAGAATAAAAGAAATATTAGAACTTTCTAAAAAGCAAATAAATCTCTTAACAAAACTAGAAATTAGTTATATAATATTTACAGGGGGAATAACTGAGTTAAATGATTTTGATTTAGTAGTAGATGAATCATTTGGAAAAGAGATGGAAAGATACAAAGTTAATGAGATAGGATGTAGACACAATAAGTATTCTAGCGTAATAGGGCTTATTAAATACTATCATGATAAACTTGCTTTCAGAAATAGAGTAGCATATACAGTGTCTTCAGACAAACAAGAAGAGCTAATTAATGTTAAAAAGACAAATAATAATACGATACTCGGAAAAATATATGGTTATTTTTTCAATAATTAAGGAGTGTGCCTATGAATAATAAGTTAGAAATGGATCAAATCGCTGATATTAAAGTAATTGGTATCGGTGGTGGTGGATGTAATGCAGTTAACAGAATGATTGATTCTGGTCTTCGTGGAGTAGAATTTATTGTTGCGAATACAGATCAACAAGTATTAAATGCATCAAATGCTGAACATAAAATCCAATTAGGAAAAACAATCACAAAAGGAAGAGGAGCAGGAACTAAACCAGAAGTAGGACGTGAAGCTGCACTAGAAACAAAAGAAGAAATAGAAGATGCTTTAAGAGGTGCTGATATGGTATTCGTTACATGTGGACTTGGTGGTGGAACTGGTACTGGAGCTGCACCTGTAGTAGCAGAAATAGCTCAAAATTTAGGATGCTTAACTGTTGCTATAGTAACTAAACCATTCAAATTTGAAGGTAAAAAAAGAATGGATTATGCTTTAGTAGGTTTAGATGAATTAAGAAAACATGTTGATACAATAGTTGTTATTCCTAATGATAGATTAAGAGATCTAATTGATAGATCTACACCATTAAATGCTGCATTTAAAGAAGTAGATAATGTTTTAAGATTAGGAGTTCAATCAATATCTGATTTAATTTCAGTTCCTGGACTAGTAAACTTAGACTTTGCTGATGTAAGAACTATCATGGAAGATAGAGGAGATGCATTAATTGGTATTGGTGTAGGATTTGGAGATAATAGAGCTGTAGAAGCTGCAAAACAAGCAGTTAATAGTCCATTATTAGAACAAACAATTAACGGAGCTACTGATTGTATCGTTAATATAACTGGTGGTAACTCAATGACATTATTCGAAGCAGAAGATGCTGTAGAAGTTGTAAGAGCTGTTGCTAATACAGATGTTAACATTATATTCGGTGCTGTTATCAATGAAGCATTAACTGATGAAATAGTAGTAACAGTTATAGCAACTGGTTTTGAAGATTCAACTGAACCATTATATAGATCAATTGAAGGAGAAAAGAAACCAGTAGAAGAAATTCCTGAAGAAGATGAAGAATTAGAGATGCCAGCATTTCTAAGAAATAGAGATTTTTAAGAACTAGAAATAGTTCTTTTTTATTGTAATAGAATGTGTTATAATCATAATAGGTGATAATAGATGAAGAAAAAAGGATTTACATTAGTAGAATTATTAGCAGTAATAGCAATACTAGCGATACTAGTAATAATGGCATTACCAGCAGTACTTAGAATGTTTAACCAAGCAAGAGTAGATTCATTTAATAATGAATTAAATTCAGTGTTAAGAACAGCAAAGCAACAATATTTATTGGGTGGAGGAGAGCCCCAGACATGGACTAATGCAGAAGGGAGCACTAATAGATTAGATTTAACAGGAAACTCAAATTTTAAATATTCAGTAACAATGAATGGTCAAGGACAGATAACAAGATTTCAAGCAACAAATGGAGATTTTCAATATTCAAGAATTGGAATAATAGATATAGTAGATAAAAATGATATACAAGTTGTCAGTGATTTATCTGAAGGAGAAACATTAACTATACAAAATCCAGTTGTATTTGTAACAAGACAAAATTCAGGAAGTATAACAGTTCGCGATGAAATAGCAATAGATTCCGAACATTTCTATGTAATAAGTACTAATTCAACAGAAACTGTATTGCTAGCAAAATACAATTTATTTGTAGGCGATATATTTGAAGAAATTGATGGCAGATGGGCAAAAACTGGAACTATTAGTTCAAGTACCCCTGGATACGGTTTACAAAATGAAACAGCAAGAGGATATAATACTACTGATAGCACACATAGAATAGGAACAGTAGCATTTTCAGGGAGTGGTTATTGGGATGTTAAAGAGTGTGGAATTATTCAACAAGGAATTCATTCTTGTTCAGGAAGTCTAGGTCTTAAGAGTGAATATGCTAATGCAGCGAACGAAGAAGGAAAAACCAGCAATTACTCATCACCATATCCATATATATATAATAGTTCAATGTCAAGTACAGCTCCTAGCTATATATATAATTATCCTTATGGTGATGCTGAAAATAATGGCTATACAATAGCATATTATGTAGAAGGATATGTAAACACATTAAAAAGTTTGGGAGCACCAAATAATATAACTGGACGATTATTAAAATATGAAGAAGTAAGTTCATTAACAACCGCAATTAAAGGAACTGGGTCATATTGGCTAGGATCAGCTATTGATTATACGAAAGTTTGGGATATTTCACGTGGTAGTCTACATAGTAGTTCTACGTTATGGACTGATGGCGCACCCGGCGTTCGTCCAGTAATAGTAATACCAACAAGTTCAATGCCAAATTAATAAACTTGAGAAATCAAGTTTATTTTTATGTTATAATATTCTTGTGATTTATTATGCAGATTGAGATTAATGGAAAACTTTATAATGTATATATAACTCGTAAAAATAATAAGAATATGTATTTAAGAGTTAAAGAGGACGGTATATATATTACATGTAATTATTTAACTCCTAAAAGTTTAATAAAGTCTTTTATTGAGAGTAATATATCATCTATTGTTAAAATGGATAATCATGTACAAAAGAAGAAAGAAAAAGAGGAATCTTTTTATTATCTTGGTAATAGATATGATGTAGTGGTTTTAAATACAATTAGTAAAATAGAATTTATTGGTGATCAGGTATTTGTTAAGAATAAAACATATTTAAAAACATTCTTGAAAAATGAGTGTGAAAGAGTGTTTAATGATAGAGTAAAAGTATGTTATAATTTATTTGAGGAAGATATTCCTTATCCTAAAGTTATGATAGGGAAGATGAGAAGAAAATGGGGTTATTGTAATAAAAGAGCTAAGTTAATTAAATTAAATTCTGAACTTATAAAATATAGTATTAATGAGATAGATTATGTTATAATACATGAACTTTGTCATTTTTTAGAATTTAATCATTCTAAGAATTTCTGGAAATATGTTACTAAATATAAACCAGATTATAAAGAGGCTAAAAAAGTATTAAAGGAGGATTAATATGTTAATAACATCTAAAGATAATAATAGAATTAAAGAAATTCGTAAATTATTAAATAAGAAATATTCTTTAGAAAAAGGATTATTTGTTATTGAAGGTGAAAATCTTGTTGAAGAAGCATTAAAGAATAATTTGTTAGTTGAATTATATGTTCTTGATGGATATGGATGCAACTATGGTTTTTCTTATGATAATGTAACTTTAGATGTTATGAAAAGTATTAGTGATTTAAAGAGTACTCCTAGAATACTTGGTGTATCTAAAATAAGTAATAATTCTATAGTAGGAGATAGAATAGTAATTCTAGATGGAGTTCAAGATCCTGGTAATGCTGGAACAATTATAAGAAATTGTGTTGCATTTAATGTAGATACAATTATATTTTCTAGGGATAGTGTTAGTCCTTATAATGAAAAAGTATTAAGAAGTACTGGTGGTATGATATTTAATACTAATATAATAATTAGTGATTTAAATAATATAATAGATGTAATTAAATCTAAAAATATTCCAGTAATCGGAACATCTCTTCATACTGATAATAATTTAGAAGATTTAGATAAATTAGATAAATATGCAGTTGTATTTGGAAATGAAGGTAATGGAGTATCTCAGAGTATTTTAAATAAATGTGATAAATTAGTTAAAATAGATATGAAGTCTTCTTGTGAAAGCTTAAATGTTGGTGTATCTAGTGGTATAGTCTTATATCATTTATATAAGAGGAATTAATATGAAATATATATGTGTAGGTAAAATAGTTAATACTCATGCTTTAAAGGGAGAGGTTAGAATAATTAGTTCTTTTGAATATAAAGATAGAGTATTTAAAAAAGATAATATATTATATATTGGTTCTTCTAAAGATGAACTTAAGATAGAGACATATAGAGTTCATAAACAATTTGATATGGTTAAGTTTTATGGAATAGATTATATAAATGATGTACTTAAATATAAGGGATCTAATGTATATGTTGATGAAGCATCTTTAAAACTAAATAATAATGAAATACTTATAAGTGATTTAATAAACTATGATGTATATAATGATGATAAATTAGTTGGTAGAATAACTGATTATAGAAATGACAATGGAAATAAATTAATTAAAGTTAATGATAAATATATTCCATATAATGATAATTTTATTACAAAGTATGATAAAATAAATAATAGAATATATTTTCATGACATAGGAGTGTTTTTATGAGAATAGATATATTGACATTGTTTCCACATATGTTTGACGGCTTTTTAACAGAAAGTATTATTAAAAGAGCAATTGAAAAAGATAAAGTTCAAATAAACATAATAGATATAAGAGATTATACTCCATATAAAAATAATCAAGTTGATGATTATCAATTTGGTGGAGGTGGAGGAATGATAATGATGTGTGAACCAGTATTTAATGCTGTTGAAAGTGTTAAGACTGATGAATCACATGTAATATTATTAACACCTCGTGGTAAAACTTATAATGAAAAGAAAGCATATGAATTAAAAGATAAAAAACATTTAATTATAATATGTGGTCATTATGAGGGATTTGATGAAAGAATATATTCTTTAGCTGATGAGCTTGTTTCTATAGGAGATTTTATATTAACAGGTGGTGAACTTCCATCAATGATGATAACTGATTCAGTAGTAAGATTAATTGATGGAGTAATTACTAAAGAAAGTTTAGAAACTGAAAGTTTTAATGATGGATTACTTGATTATCCTGTATATACTAAACCAAGAGTATTTAGAGGAATGGAAGTTCCTGAAGTACTTGTAAATGGTAATCATAAATTAATAAATGAATATAGAGATAGTGAAAGAAAAAGAATTACAAAAGAATATAGGGATGATTTGTTATAGGAGGGTTTAAATATGAAGTACGTAATTGATAAGAAACAAGAAAAGATGAAATTAATGTATTATGATGTTAAGATGGATGGTTTAGATGTTGAACCAATAAATAATGTAAAAAATCTTAATATTAAAGCTAAAAAAGTAAAACTTATTGATAAGAAATTACGTGAATCATATATTAAACAAAGAATTAATAAAAAAATAGATAAAATAATTAGTTTTATGATGAGAATAATTAATGATGATGATACATCTGAAGATGATGTAGGTATAGTGCTTGATGAAATGAATAGATTAAAAGGAATAATTGTTAATAAATATAAAGAATATATTAATGCTTCTGAATATAAGAGTTTATTAAGTAAGTTAATAATGATTGAAGATGAGTTCAAGAAGAATTATAATAATAAAATGTTTACAAGTTATATTCAAAATGCAATATATGATGGAATAAAGGAAGAAGGAAGGAGTAGATAATGAAAGAAGAATTTAAATTAATGAATTTAAAGGGAACTAATGATTATTTACCAGAAGAACAAATTATTAGAAATAAAATAATGAATACTTTAAGAGATATATTTGAACTATATGGTTTTTTACCTCTTGAAACACCTGTATTATGTTATTATGATTTACTGGCTAGTAAATATGCTGGTGGAGCTGAAATATTAAAAGAAGTATATAAACTAACTGATCAAGGGGATAGAGAAATAGGTCTTAGATATGATTTAACAGTTCCATTTTCTAAAGTAATTGGTATGAATAAAGGGTTAATCTTACCATTCAAAAGATATGAAATTGGTAAAGTATTTAGAGATGGCCCAGTTAAACTAGGACGCGCTCGTGAGTTCTATCAATGTGATGTAGATGCTTGTGGTACTGAAAGTCCATATGCTGAAGTTGAATACTTTATGATGACTCGTGATGTATTTAAGAAATTAAATATTAATGTTGAGATAAGATACAATAATAGAAAATTCTTAAGTGGTTTACTTGAATATTGTGGTGTTGATAAAGATAATATTAGTTCATTTATATTATCAGTTGATAAATTAGATAAGATAAGTAGGGAAGATATAGAAAAAGAATTATCTAATCATACAAGTAAAGATATAATTGATAAAGTATTTGAATATTTTGATAAATCATTAGAAGAATTAAATGCTTCATTTGATAATTTGAATGATAATCTGGAAGAAGGATTATATGAATTAAATGAACTTAATAAATTAATTAGTGATTTAGGATTAAATGAGTTATGTATATTTACCCCTTTCTTAGCTAGAGGACTCGAAATATATACTGGAACAGTATGGGAAGTGTTTGATTCTTCATTAAATTTCAAATCAGCTTTAGGAGGAGGAGGCAGATATGATAAAATCATAACTAACTTCTTAAATGATGGTAATGTTTATCCAGCAATAGGTTGTTCATTTGGACTTGAACCTATATATGAATTATTAAAAGATAAAGAAAAAGAAAATTTAAATAAATATGATGTATATGTATATGCTTTTGACAATGATTATAATTTATTTAAAATATCAGATATGTTAAGGAAAGCCGGATATAAAGTATTAACAGAATTAAATAATATAAAATTAAAAAAAGCTATGAATATAGCTAATCGTGAAAGAATTAATAAAGTAATTATTCTTGGTGAAGATGAATTAAAGGAAAATTCTGTAATGATTAAAAATATGGAAACAGGTAATCAAGAAAAAGTATTAATTGATAAATTAATAGATAGAATTGATACTATATAATAAAAAAATCTCTATTTAATTAGAGATTTTTTGCATGTAAATGTTTCATTACCATATTTTTCTACTTCATCAATAAAGTTATCTATATCAACATTATCATCAATATTAAGTCCCATATAATCAAGTTTATGTTTATCTGCTTTTGAATAATCAACTTCTATAGTTACATTTATATTATTATCAAATTCAAATGAAACTTTAATTCCATCTTCTTTTTCTTTTTCAAGTCCCAAGTCTTGAAGAATAAGGGATTTAATTTCATTTTTAACTTCATCTGTTACAGTGTCTACTAATTCATAATCATAATTCATGTAATCTTCCATTATTTCTATTTTACTAGATACTATTTTATTTTTTCCAATATCAAATGTCCATTTTTTAACATTAGATATTTTCTCTGGAGTACATTCTATTCTTATAGTAGCAACATTTTTAGGTTTTATTAACAATAGTATAATTATTACTACTATCATAATAACTATTCCTATTCCTAAAACAATATATTTCTTCTTTTCATCATCTTCCATATAATCACCTATAATGATTATAACATAATATAAATAAAAAAACTAACAATAGTTAGTTATTTTCAAAAATGGTGACCCGTACGGGATTTGAACCCATAAATGCACGCGTGAAAGGCGTGTGTGTTAACCGTTTCACCAACGGGCCATATTATATGGTGGGCCTGGATGGACTTGAACCATCGACCTTTCGCTTATCAGACGAACACTCTAACCAGCTGAGCTACAAGCCCATTTTTAGGCGATTTCTGCATCGACTACTTAATTCTATACTATTTTTACTGAAATTGCAACATTTTTTTAAAAAAATTGCCAAAATATTGAAAAAACATAAAAATTATTGTATGATTAAAGAGAATAATAAGGAGATCATGATATGGAAGCATCTACATTAAATATAATAGCAGAAATATTATTAATTTTGATGTCATTAACATTGTGTGTATCTATATTGTTGATGCTTGGTGGTAAAAATATATATAAAAAAGCCTCTAAAAAACCAAATACAGTGTTATATCCAATAGTTAATTTATTCACTATGCTAGAAATAACTGAAATTTCTATATTTTGGGGTATATTATTTTTTGTACCTGGTTTAAATGTATTAGTAATAATGGCAATGTTTTATAAATTAGGTAGTGTATTTGGGTGCAAGCTATTCTATAAACTAGGGCTTGCTATATTACCAGTAATATTTTATCCAATGCTTGCTTTTAGTGATAAACAATATAAAGTGGCAGATCAAGAATATTTTAAAATGTTAGTAAATACTAGAAAAAAAGATTTAAATCTAATGACTGAAAAGGATATTCAAGAATTAAATAAAGAGCCTATGCCTGAAGAACCTAAAGTAGATTCAATATTTAAAGATGTTAAACCCATGGAAGAAGATATACAACCATATAAAGCGGTTAGAATAGATTTAATAGGCATGAATAAATTAAAAGAAGCTAATATAGATGAAAAATTAAATCCTAAAGAAGAAGTAAATAATAATGCTTCTCCTGAAAAGAAAAATAGTTTAGAAATGAAAGAACTAAATGAAGAAAAAGATAAAAAGAAAGACAATATAGAGTTTGTTGACTTATAAAAGTGTAAAGTATGTGTTTACACTTTTTATTTTTTTTCGTATAATTAATTTGGAGATAAGATAGATATGGCAGAATATAATGAAAAATCAATTAAAATATTAGAAGGTTTAGAAGCAGTTAGAAAAAGACCTGGTATGTATATAGGATCTACTGATAAAAGAGGTCTACATCATTTAATATGGGAAATTGTTGATAACTCTATAGATGAAGCAATAAATGGATATGGTAATAAAATAGTTGTTACTTTAACAAAAGAAGGTAGTGTTAAAGTAAGTGATGAAGGTCGTGGAGTACCAATTGGAAAACATTCATCTGGTAAATCTACTCCTGAAGTTATTTATACTGTATTACATGCGGGTGGTAAATTTGAACAAGATGGATATAAGGTATCTGGTGGTCTACATGGAGTTGGTTCATCTGTTGTAAATGCCTTATCTAAATGGATGAAAGTAACTATATATAGAGAAGGCAAAATAAGTGAAATAACATTTAAAAATGGTGGACATGTTGACAGCCCTTTAAAACAAATAGGAACTTCTAGAGCAACTGGAACAACAGTTGAGTTTTATCCTGATCCAGAAATATTTGGAAATGCAAGATTTAGTTATACAACTATATGTGAAAGAATGCAAGAAAGTGCTTTCTTAATTAATGGTCTTACTATGGAAGTAGTAGATGAAGAAGATGATAAAAAAAGTGTATTCTTCTATGAAAATGGTCTTGTTTCATTTATAGAATATATTAATGATGGAAAAAATCCATTACATAAAATTATAAACTTTAGTGGTGAAAAGAATGGCATACTTGTTGATATCGCAATGCAGTATACAGATACTTATAATGAAAATATTATGTCTTTTGTAAATAATGTTAAAACAATAGATGGTGGTACTCATGAAGTTGGATTTAAGACAGGTCTTACAAAAGCATTTAATGAATATGTTAAAAAGAATAATTTATTAAAAGGAAATGATACTTTAGATGGTAGTGATGCTAGAGAAGGATTAAGCGCAATAATTAGTTTAAAAATACCTGAATCATTACTTCAATTTGAAGGTCAAACTAAAGGTAAACTTGGAACTCCTCAAGCCAAGACAGTTGTAGAAAGTTTAGTATATGAAAAATTAAGTTATTATTTAGAAGAAAATAAAGAAACAGCTACTACTGTAATGGATAAAGCATTAAAGAGTAAATTAGCTCGTGAAGCTGCCAGAAAAGCTAGAGCTGATATTAGAAATGGAAAGAATAAATCTAAAATAGAGAAGAATCTATCAGGTAAATTAGCTCCTGCTGGTAGTAAGAATCCTAAAGTAAATGAACTATTCATTGTTGAGGGAGATAGTGCCGGTGGTTCTGCTAAAAGTGGTAGAGATAGAAAATTTCAGGCAATATTACCTTTAAGAGGAAAAGTATTAAATACTAGTAAGGCTAGTATGGATGAGGTATATAAAAATGAAGAATTAAATACTTTAATATATACTATAGGTGCTGGCGTGGGTCAGAGCTTTGATGTGAATGAGTCTAATTATGATAAAGTAATTATTATGACAGATGCTGATGTTGATGGAGCTCATATTCAAATATTACTATTAACATTCTTCTATCATTATATGCGACCATTAATTGAAAATGGAAAACTATATATAGCGCTTCCACCATTATATAAATTAGATTATGGAAAAGGCAAAAAATTTTATGCTTATACAGATGAAGAATTAAATGATTTAAAAACACAGAATACTGGTAAATGTAGTATTCAAAGATATAAAGGTCTTGGTGAAATGAATGCTGATCAGTTATGGGAAACAACTATGAATCCTGATTCTAGAAGCTTAATTAGAGTAAATATTACTGATGCTGCTTTAGCAGAAAGAAGAGTAAGTGTTCTTATGGGTGATAAAGTTGAACCTAGAAAAGATTGGATAAATGAGAATGTAGAATTCACCATGGAAGACGATTATAGAAACTAGGGGTGAAATACATGAAAAATACAAGTGATTTATTAAAAAGAATACAAGATTATGCTCTAGAAGAAATAATGGGTGATAGATTTGGTTCTTATGCTAAAGAAATTATTTTAGATAGAGCAATACCTGATGTAAGAGATGGATTAAAACCTGTTCAAAGAAGAATACTATATGCTATGTATAAAGCAAATAATACATGGGATAAAGGATATATTAAATGTGCCGCTACAGTAGGAGATGTACTTGGTAAATTCCATCCACATGGAGATTCAAGTGTATATGATGCGATGGTTCGTATGAGCCAATGGTGGAAACAAAATGCTATCCTTGTTGATATTCAAGGAAACAATGGTTCAATAGATGGAGATTCAGCTGCTGCTTATCGTTATACAGAAGCAAGACTTGCTAAAATAAGTAGTGAATTATTGTGTGATTTAGATAAAGATACAGTTAAATGGGCGCCAAACTTTGATGATAGATTCTTAGAACCAACTGTATTACCTGCTAAATTCCCAAATTTATTAGTAAATGGAACAAATGGTATTTCTGCTGGATATGCCACTAATATACCACCTCATAATTTAGGTGAAATAATAGATGCAACTATTAAAAGAATAGATTCTCCTAATTGTAGATTAGATACAATTTTAGAAATAGTAAAAGGTCCAGATTTTCCAACAGGTGGTATAGTTGAAGGCAGACAAGGAATAATAGATGCATTTACTACAGGACGTGGCAAAGTAATTGTAAAAAGTAAAACAGAATTTAAAAAAGAAAAAGGTAAAGAACAAATAATAATAACTGAAATACCTTTTGAAGTTAATAAAGCTTTACTTGTACAAAAAATAGATGCTCTTAGAATAGATAAAAAAATAGATGGTATTAGTGAAGTTAGAGATGAAACTGATAGAGAAGGATTAAGAATTGCAATTGATTTAAAGAGTGGAGCTAATAAAGAATTAGTATTAAATTATTTACTTAAAAATACTGATTTACAAGTAGCATATAATTATAATATGGTTGCAATAGTAAATAGGACACCTAAAACATTAGGTATTATTCCAATACTAGATGCATATATTGATCACTTTAAAGAAGTAATTACTAAAAGAACGGAGTTTAATCTAGCTGCATATAAAAAAGAATATAATATTGTTTCTGGTCTTATAAAAGCAATATCTATTTTGGATGAAGTAATTAAAACTATTAGAGCTAGTAAAAATAAAATAGATGCTAAATATAATTTAGTAGATAAATATAAATTTACTGAAGAACAAGCAGAAGCAATTGTAATGTTACAATTATATAAACTAACTAATACAGATATAGTTACTTTAGAAGAAAGAAGTAAAACATTACAAGAATTAATTAAAGAATGTGAAAAAATATTAAGTGATGAAAATGAACTTAAGAATGTAATGAAGAGTGAACTTCGTGAAATTAAGAAAAATTATCCATCACCAAGAAAAACAGTTATCAAAGATGAAATTACTGAAATAAAAATAGATGAACTAGATATGGTAAGTAAAGAAGACTTTATTGTATGTATATCTCATGCAGGATATGTTAAGAAGCATTCAATTAAAGCATTTGAAGCTAATAAAACAGAATACCCTACTGTTAAAGAAGGAGACTATATTGAAGGGTTATATAAAGTAAATAATTTAGATACTATATTAATGTTTACATCATTAGGTAATTATTTATATGTACCAGTAAGAGAAATAAGTGAAGTTAAATTTAAAGAAATTGGGAACCATATATCTAATTTAATTAAAGTTAGTGATGGAGAAAAGATTATTAAATCTATTGCTGTAAATAAGTTTGACAATAGTCCAATTACATTATTTACTAAACAAGGTATGGTAAAAAGAGTACCTCTTAAAGAGCTAGAAGTAAGTCGTTATACTAAACCTGTAACTTGTATGAAATTAAAAGATCATGATGAGATAGTTAGTGTAAGTAGATGTGATTCTGAAGATACAATTGTAGTATCAAAAGATGGATATGCTCTTAGATTTAGTACTAATGAAATACCAGTACTAGGTGTAAAAGCTAGTGGTGTTAGACTAATAAAATTAAATTCTGGTAGTGAGGTAGTATCTGCTTTTGTAGTAAGTGAATTTAAAGAATATTTAGGTATATTTACAGATAGAAATACCGCTAAGAGAATGCATGTAAATGATATTGATAAGACTACTAGAGCTAAAAAAGGTACTTCAATTATTAAGAGTCCTAAATCAAAGAATTATTCAATTATTAAAGCATTCAATGTTGGAAGTAAAAGTATATTTGGAATTATAGATAAAGAAATAGGATATATTAAATCAAGTGATATAGGTATTTTTGATAAAACATCTACTGGAACAACATATACTAAAAAGAATGTTGAAGATATATTTGTTTTATCTAAATATACAGATATTACATCTCAAACAAAAAATTCAGTAGAAAAAGTATCTACTGAAGAAGTTAAAGAAGAAGTAGTAAAAGAAGATAAAAAAGAAGAAAAGCCAAGAGAACAACAATTAACAATGAGTGATTTCTTTGAAGAATTTAAGATATAGAAATATATCTTTTTTCTTTACATAAAATTGTGTAAAATTATATAAAAAAAGAAAAAAATATTTTTGTTCGCTTGTTTAGATATTTTCCTTATTGATATAATTTATAATAGGTGAGGAAAATATGAAGAAAGGTTTTGATAACGCTAAGTATGTAAAAATGCAAAGCGCTAAGATCAGGGAGAGGTTTGGTTTATTTGATAAACTATATCTTGAAGTAGGGGGAAAATTATTTGACGATTCTCATGCAGCAAGGGTATTGCCTGGATTTAAAAGTGATGCAAAAATAAATATGTTCAAAGAATTAAAAGATGACTTAGAAATTATTTTTTGCATTAGTGCAGGTGCAATTGAAAAGAATAAAACTCGTGGTGAATATGGTATAACATATGACACTGAAGTATTAAAATTAATAAATAAATCTAAAAAGATGGGATTTTCAGTCAATAGTGTTGTAATAACATTATATGAAAATCAACCAATAGTGGATAAATTTATTAAAAAATTAAATAGAAATGGAATTAAAACATATATACATACATTTACAAAAGGATATCCTACTGATGTAGATACAATAGTAAGTGAGGAAGGATATGGAGCAAATCCATATATAGAAACTACTAAACCATTAATACTTGTAAATGCACCAGGACCAGGAAGTGGTAAATTAGCAACTAGTTTATCGCAAGTTTATCATGAACATTTAAGAGGAGTTAATGCAGGATATGCTAAATTTGAAACGTTTCCTGTTTGGGATTTGCCATTAAAACATCCAGTTAATCTTGCGTATGAAGCAGCAACTGCAGATTTAAAAGATGTTAATATGATAGATCCTTTCCATTTAGAAGCATATGGAGTAACTGCTGTAAATTACAATAGAGATATAGAAACATTTCCAATATTAAAAAGCATATTATTAAAAGCAACAGGTAAAGAAGTATATAAATCACCCACTGATATGGGTGTTAATGTAATAGGCTCTTGTATTATTGATAACGACGTAGTAGAAGAAGCTGCTAAAAAAGAGATTGTTAGAAGATATTATCAAGAAACAAATAATTACAAATTAGGCCTTAGTGATGCTGATACATGTGAAAAAGTAAAACTTTTAATGAATGAAGTAGGTGTTGATGAAAACTATTTAGATGTAATTAAACCAGCGCTTGACAAGAGAGATAAAGTTAACGCTCCAGTTATTTCATTAAAGATTGGTAAGAAAATACTAACTGGTAAACAAACTGATTTATTAACTCCTGCTTGTAGTGTTATATTAAATGCAATTAAATATTTAAGTAAAATACCAGATGATATAAATTTATTATCTCCTAAAGTATTAGATCCAATGCTTAAACTAAAAGGAGAATTAGATAGTGGAAATAGACTAACACTTCCGGAAGTATTGACTGCTCTTAGTATTTGTTCTGTTACTAATCCAATGATAGAAAAAGCATTATCTAATTTAAGTAAATTAAAAGATGCAGAAGCACATGCAACTTATATTGTAGATAATGGAGATAAAAAAACATTAAAAAATTTAAAAATAAATGTTACATGTGAACCAGAATATTTAAGAGATGAAGATGCTGAATTAATTTAGCATCTTCTTTACTTATACATCTTATTATGATATTATATATTTAAGGAACAACTGATATATAATGTCAGACGTTACCTTTTTGGTTTTTGCCTAACTTATAGTTAGGCGTTTTTTTATATTAAAGCTATAAATAGTAGAGTAATAAGTGATATAATTATAAAGACTAATGATGATATCAAGTAATCTTTTTTTGTCATCTATTACCACCTCCTTTAAATAGGAAGTAACGCCTAACAATCAGTTGTTCAAAAGTAATTATATATATTCTAAAAATTATGTCAAATCAATAAAAGGTTAAATATTGATAGTAAAATATGAATAAAATAATAGAATATTAAAGATACATATTATTAAATTTAAATTATTTAAAAAATTAATAGCTTAAATTATAAATATCAAATAATTTACAAAATTTTTAAAATATGTTATTATTTTTATAGGAACAACTGACTTTCAGATGTCAGGTGTTACCATATGGGTAAACCTAACTATTCTTAGTTAGGTGTTTCTTTATATTAAAACTACAAAAAGTAGAATAATTTGTAATATGATAATAAGGATCAGTGATAATATCAAAGATTCTTTTTTATTCATATATATCACCTCCTTTAAAGAAAAGTGATAACACCTAACAATCAGTTGTTCAAAATCAATTATATTTATTTTCAAAAATGTGTCAAATCACTTATAAATGATTTTTATAAGTGATTTTATATTGAAAAAATAATTTATTAAATAGTAATATATGTTATAATTTAATTATGAAAGATAATATTAGATGTACAATTATAATTCCAAGTTTAAATCCAAATAATAAATTATTAGAATTAGTTAATAATCTATTAGAATCTGGTTTTAAAGATATCATAGTGGTTAATGATGGTAGTGTTCCTGAATATGATGCAATATACAATGTTTTACCCAAACAAGTAAAACTATTAAAGCATGATGTTAACAAAGGTAAAGGAGCTGCTATAAAGACTGCTCTAAAAGAACTTAAAAATACTGATGCATTTATTACAGTAGATAGTGATGGTCAACATAGTGTAGAAGATGTTTTAAAAATTAAAGAAGCATTATTGAAATATGATGTTGTTCTTGGAACAAGAAACTTTAAATTAAAAAATGTTCCATTAAGAAGTAAATTTGGTAACAAAATATCATCAATGGCTTTTAAAATGGAAACAGGTATTAATCTTAAAGATACTCAGACTGGTCTTAGAGGAATTAATATTAAATATAAAGATTTAGCATTAAAAACAGAAGGTAATAGATATGAATATGAAATGAATTTCTTAACTAATCTTGCTAAAAATAAAATTAAGATTCATACTGTTAGTATTAAAACAATATATGAAGATAATAATAAAGGATCTCATTTCAATGTAATTAGGGATTCAATACTTATTCATAAGTGGATTATATGGTTAATATTAATTGTTATAGTTTTATTAATACTATTGAAATATATAAGTAAGTAATAATATAATAAAGTAGGTGATAATAGATGAAGAAAAAGGGATTCACTTTAGTAGAATTATTAGCTGTAATAGCAATATTAGCAATCTTAGTAATAATGGCTTTACCAGCAGTACTAAGAATGTTTAATAATGCAAGAAAAGATTCATTTACAAATGAAGTAAATACAGTAATAAGAACAGCAAGACAACAATATCTTTTGAGTGGAGGACAAGATACAACGTGGTCTAATGCATCTGGATCAACAAACACATTAGATTTAACAGGTAATTCACATTTACAATATTATGTAAAAATGAATAATGAAGGAAAGATAACAAAGTTACAAGTAAGTAATGGAGATTTTCAGTATAATGTAACAAATAATGCAGGAATAGATGTTGTTGATACCAAAGAAATAAAATCAACTAGTGAATTACAAGATTATGAAATTTTAGTAATCGATGGCAGTGGAGTTTTTATTCCAATAAAAATCAAATCCTGCACTTATGATGGTGAATTAGTGCAAGACGCTGAATACGTTAATGGAGATTATACTTATAAATATATTGAAAGTGATGATGGATGGGGTGTTAAATTAACAACAACAAATCGCGTTATACAAGAGGAAAATGATGAAATATGTACTACAATAAATAATAAGCCAATAGTTTCCGCCGAGAATATGTTTAATAATTATCAAGCTTTGAAAAAGATTAATTTAAGTACATTTGATACTTCCCACATTAAAAATATGAATTATATGTTTTCATTTTGCTACAAATTGTCGGATGTTGACTGGGAAATAATAAATACAAGTAATGTAGAAACAATGGAAGGAATGTTTCAGTATACTGGTAAAAAAGTTAATAATTTTGAATTAGATTTATCTGGATTTGATATGTCAAAAGTAACTTCAATCAGGTCCATGTTTGAGTATGCTTGTCAGGAATCATCATCTTGT
The DNA here is from genome assembly GCA_900313815.1 of uncultured Eubacteriales bacterium. Taxonomy (GTDB): domain Bacteria; phylum Bacillota_I; class Bacilli_A; order RF39; family UBA660; genus CAG-1000. Next base: position 25,875 of record OMST01000015.1, on the reverse strand, counting down.
AAAATCAATGTTTCCGGTTGGAATACCGCTAATATCAGTAATATGTATAGTGCTTTCGCACATACTGCCAGCAAATCTAATACACTAGAATTATTAGGATTGTCCAATTGGAATACCTCAAACGTAACGAATATGACCTTAATGTTTCACGGCACAGCAAATAAAGCTGAAAGTTTTGTGCTAGATTTATCTAGATGGGATGTGTCGAATGTAACAAATATGGGACAATTTATGCAAAATGCTGGTAGTAATGCTCATCATTGGGGAATTGGAGACTTGTCTAATTGGGACACCTCAAACGTAACGAATATGACTAATATGTTCTTGAATGCTGGTGCGAATGCAGAAGTGTGGGATAGTATCGGTATATTAAATGTATATGCTCAGAATATTCCTCAAATATTTAATAATGTAGCATCAGCGAAAGCAATAATTAATTTATATAATAATCCTTATGGTTCGTCTGCATATAAGGATGCATTTACTGGTAGCGCTACACAACAAGGAAGTCAAATAACTGTTAATTATTCTAGTAATGTAACTTACCTTACTAGTATTATGAATACTAAAAGCGCAGACTCCAATGTTTTATTAGGCGCTCAACTAGATTAAATCTAATGAATTAATATTAATAACCACTTGTAAACAATTGATTTAAATGTTATACTTTATTAGTAAATCTTTGATGTGGAAAAGTAATATAATTAATTTTTAAGAGAGTTAGTGGCTGGTGAAAACTAATAAAGTTGTTATATGAAAGAACACCACGGAGTGGAATATTGAAACTTAGTAAATATTCTCGGGTAAAACCGTTATGTAAATTAAGTTAAATAAAGGGATGGTATCGTCTATAATAGACTCCTTACTATTCCTTTTTATTTTTGGAAAGGAAGATGAAATATGGATATTAAAGACTTATTTAAAGACATTAAAGATTATGAAAACAAAGAAATTGTATTAGAAGGTTGGGTTCGTAATAATAGAAATCAATCTAATTTTGGGTTCATCGATTTTAATGATGGGACATATTTTAAGAGTTTACAACTTGTATATGATAAAGAATTAAAAGATTTTGATAAGATAAGTAAAATAAAAGTCGGATCTGCTTTAAGAGTTAAAGGTACTCTGGTTAAGAGTCAAGGTAGTGGACAATCTCATGAAGTAAAAGTAAGTGAAGTAGAGGTATTAGGTGATTGTACTGATGATTATCCAATTCAACCTAAGAGACATACTCGTGAATTTTTAAGAGAAGTTGCTTATCTTAGGCCAAGAACAAATTTATTTAATGCTGTATTTAGAGTACGTAGTGTAGCTGCTCATGCTATACACGAATATTTTCAAAGTCATAACTATGTATATTTTCATAGCCCAATTATAACTGGAGCTGATTGTGAGGGTAGTGGTCAAATGTTTAAGTTGACTACACTTGATATGGATAATCTGCCTCTTACTGAAGATAAGAAAGTTGACTATAAAAAAGATTTATTTGGTAAGAAAGCATATATTACAGGTAGTGGTCAGTTGCATGGTGAGACATTTGCTCTTGCATATAAGAAAATCTATACTTTTGGACCAACTATGAGAACTGAAAACTCTAATACTAAAACACATGCTAATGAATTCTGGATGATTGAGCCAGAAATTGCATTTTGTGATTTAAATGGTATTATGGATATAGAAGAGGAAATGCTTAAATATATAGTAAAATATGTAATGGATAAATGTCCTTTAGAAATAGATTTCTTTGATCAATTTGTTGAAAAAGGATTAAAAGATAAATTAAATAAAGTATTAAATAGTGAATTTGTTAGAATAACTCATCATGATGCGATTACTTTATTAAAAGAAGCTAAAGTTGATTGGGAATTTACTCCTGAATATGGTGAAGATATAGCAAAAGAGCATGAAAAATATATTACTGAATACTTTAATGGACCTGTATTTATAACTGATTGGCCAAAAGATATTAAAGCGTTCTATATGAAATTAAATGATGATGGTAAGACAGTTGCTGCAGTTGATTTAGAAGTTCCAGGAGCGGGTGAACTAATTGGCGGTAGTCAAAGAGAAGATGATTATGATAAATTAATTCAAAGAATGAAAGAAATGAATATTCCACTTGAAAACTTAGATTGGTATACTAACCTTAGACGTTTTGGTGGATGTTATCATGGAGGATTTGGTCTTGGATTTGAAAGATTAATTATGTATCTAACAGGTGTAGATAATATAAGAGATGTAATACCTTATCCTAGAACACCAAATAACTGTGATTATTAGTAAGGAGGATTTATGAGTAATTTTACAGAAGAAATGATTGATGATTATGCTAATAAATTACTTATTGGTTTGACTTTAGAAGAAAGAAAAATGATTCAACAAGAGTTTGATGATATAGAGCATAGTATGGAATTAATTAATAAAATTGATGGTATTAAAGATGTAGAACCTCAAAGTTATCCTTTTGAAATGGAAGTTACTGATTTAAGAAGTGATGATGATGTTGATGAAGAAATCCCAATTGATGTTCTTCTTAGAAATGCTGGTAGTGTAGATGGCAGAGAAGTAGAAGTACCAAAGGTGGTGGGATAATGTTAGAAAAAGGAATTAAAGAATTACATGATGAACTTAAAAGTAAAAAAATAACAAGTAATGAGCTTGTTAAAGAATCTATTAAAGCTTGTCATGATATTCAAGAAAAAACAAATTCTTTTGTAACCATTATTGATGATGCTACTGGTACTGAAGTAACAGATGATTTATTATCTGGTATACCTTATGGAATTAAAGATATATTTTCCACAAAAGATATACTATCAACAGGTAGTTCTAATACATTAAATAACTATGTTCCATTCTTTGATGCAACATGTGTTGCGAATTTAAAGAAACATGGAGCAGTAGGAGTAGCTAAAACAGTTTTAGATGAACTTGGTATGGGTGGAACAGGTACTACTGGACACACAGGTATTGTTCATAATCCATGGGATCTAGAACGTCAAACTGCAGGTTCTTCAGCCGGAAGTGCAGCTTCTGTAGCTTGTGGTGTATATCCTTATGCACTTGGAAGTGATACAGGAGACTCTGTTCGTAAACCTGCTGGATATTGTGGAATTGTTGGATATAAACCAACATATGGAATGGTATCAAGATATGGTATGTTCCAATTTGCAAGTTCTTTAGATACAGTTGGGGTTCTATCAAGAAGCGTTGAAGATGCTGCTATAGTAGTAGATGGTATGAAAGGTCTTGATAAACATGATATGACAACATGGGATTCAAGTAATATTCATCTATATGAATCATTAAATAAGGATGTTAAAGGTAAGAAATTATTCTATATTAAAGAAATATGTGATATAGAAAACTATAAAAATCCTAGTGAAGAATTAAAAGAACACTTAAATAATTTTAAAGATACAATTAAGAAATGTGAAAGCGTTGGTATTAGTGTAGAGGGAGTAAGTATAGATAGAAATCTACTTAATGCGCTATATCCTACATACATGGTTATATATGGTGCTGAAGCATCTAGCAATATGGCTAATCTTACTGGTATTTCATTTGGCCCAAGAGGAGAAGGAAGTACTCCTGATGAAATGATTAAAGATCATAGGACTAAAGGATTTAGTCCATTAATTAAAAGAAGATTTGTTATAGGTTCATTTGTATTACAAAGAGAAAATCAAGAAAAGTTCTTCTTAAATGCAAAAAGAGTAAGAAGATTAATAGTTGATAAAATGAATAGTTTATTTGAGAAATATGATGGTATGATATGTCCTGTTGGAACTGGTCCTGCTAAATATTTAGATGATAGTAAAAACGAACATAATAAAGAAAATACAGTTCTCGAAGAAATATTACAAATAGGTAATTTTGGTGGATATCCATCAATAACAATACCAAATGGATTTATAAACAATTTACCAGTAGGTGTTAATATAACTGGAAAAGTAAAAGATGATGTTAATGTATTAAATATGGCATATGCACTTGAAGAAGAGATGGGCTTTAAAAATCAAATTGCTAAGGAGGTGAAATAATGGCCTACAAAGCAGTTATTGGACTAGAATTCCATTGTGAAATGAAATCACATACTAAAGTTTTTTCAGGGGCAATTAATGGATTTTCTAAAAAACCAAATCAATTAGTTTCACCACTTGATATGGGATTTCCAGGGACTCTTCCTGTTCTTAATAAAGAATGTGTTAAAAAAGCTATAGAGATGGCTATGATATTAAATTGTAAAATTCCTGAATATATGGAATTTGATAGAAAAAATTATTTCTATCCTGATTTACCTAAAGGATATCAATTAACTCAATTCTTTAATCCAGTGGGTACTAATGGAAAAGTTATAATAGAAGTTAACGGTGAAGAAAAAGAAGTATTAATTCATGATATACATTTAGAAGAAGATTCTGCATCTTTAGATCATTTATATGATACATCAAATATTGATTATAATCGTTCTGGTGTTCCTTTACTTGAACTTGTTACAGAACCTTGCTTAAATTCAGCTGATGAAGCAATAGAGTTTTTAGAACATATTAAAAGAATATATGAATATACTGATATATCTGAATGTGATACTAAAAAAGGACAAATAAGGGCTGATGTAAATGTTTCTATAATGGATGAAGATTCTAAAGAACTTGGAACTAAAGTAGAAGTTAAAAATGTTAATAGTTTTGATTCTATTCGTAAAACTATTAATTATGAAATAGAAAGACAAACTAAACTAAAAGAATCTGGTCATTATGATGAAGTTGTTCAAGAAACTAGACGTTGGGATGATGAAAGCGGTACAACTATTCATATGAGAAGTAAAGCTGATGCAATAGACTATAAATATTTTACTGAACCTAATATTCCAAGATATAAAATTACTTCTGAATTATTAGATGATATTAGAAAAAATATTCCAATGTTAGCTCATGAAAGAAAAGAAAAATACATTAATGAATATAATTTATCTTTATATGATGCTAAAGTACTTGTTAAGAATAAAGATGTTTCTGATTATTTTGAAGAATGTGTAAGTCTTGGAAGTGATCCTAAGAGTGCATGTAATTGGATAACAACTAGAGTTTTAGCAGAAGTTAATAAAAAGGATGATACTTCTATTAAAGATATATTTATTACTCCATCTATGTTAGCGGAATTAATAAAATTAATAGAAGATAAAAAAATAACTAACAATCAAGGAAAAGAAGTATTTAGTAAAATGTTAGAAGAAGAAATCACTCCTTTAGAAATAGTTAAAAAATATGGTATGGAAGTAATTGAAGATAGTAATTTAATAAATTCATTAATTGATGAAGTATTAAATGAAAATACTAAGGCAATTGAAGACTATAAGAATGGTAGAACTAATATGCTTGATTATTTAGTTGGACAAGTAATGAGGAAGTCTAGAGGAAAAGCAAATCCTGTAGAAGCAAAGGAAAAATTATTAGAAAAATTAAAATAGTTTTAGAAATAAAACTATTTTAATTTGCTAAAATCTATGTTTTATGGTATAATATACGGCATTAACAAAAAGGGGGATGTTAATTATGCCATATGAGGAGTTTAAAATAAGAAGTTTTTTAAAGAAACTTACTAATGAGGAATTATATGATTCAGAATATTTATTGGGTATTAATTTTGAAAAAGCACCTATAGAATCTATAATTGGTTCACTTGTATCTCTATATGACAATGTATCTATATTAAAAAGTCGTATTGAATCTGATTTAAAACATTTAAGTCCACTTGCAATTGATGATTTTTATAGAAAAAGAAATGTTTTGGTTAAACTTATGGATGATAATAGAATATATGCATCAATCATGAGATATAAAATAGCAGCTAGAAATAGCGAATCAAAACCTATGGTTTGTGAATTAGTTCAAAAATAAGATTGTCATATAGACGTAAAGTTTACATATTGGAGTAATATGTAAACTTTTTAATTGCTATAATTATAATATGAAGAGAAGAAGATTAAGAAAAGGAATAAGAAATATTCTATATTTTATTGTTTTTGCATTAGTTGCCAGTTTTATATTTGGTTATTTTGATTTATGGGAAAAAATAGAAAGTATGTTACATGAATCTATTGTTAAAATAGGGAATATATATGTAGAAAAACCTAAAGTAAAAATAATAGATGAAGAAAGTAATTCTCGTTTAATTGGTGTCTCTATAAATAATAATCATGCAGCATGGCCACATGCTGGACTTCAAGATGCACATATAGTATATGAACTAATATCAGAGGGAGGAATTACAAGATTACTTGCTTTTTATAAAGATACTAATACCGCTAAAATAGGGTCTATACGTAGTGCTAGACATTACTTTTTAGATTACATATTAGAAAATGATGCGATATTTGTACATGTAGGTTATTCTCCTCAAGCACAAGAAGATATAAAATCATTAAAGATAAATAATTTAAATGGATTATATGATAATAGTGTATTTTATAGAGATAAAACGTTAAATAGAGCATATGAACATACTGCTTTTAGTACAATGGAAAAAATTCAAAAAGGAATAAAATCAAAAGGATATAGAAATACTAGTAATACTCAATTATTAAAATATAGTCCTATAAAAGTTGATCATAGTAAAGATGAAACATTAAAAAAAGCTAATAAAGTAACTATTAAATATTCATCATATCAAACAACTTCATATGAATATGATAGTGATAAAATGGTTTATAAATTATATATGGGTGGAAAAGAGCATAATGATTTAGATACAAATAAACAATATACAGTTAAAAATATTATCACTTATCAAGTTAAAAACATAGATTTAAACGATGATAAAGGAAGACAAGATTTAAAAAACATTGGCACTGGAGAGGGATATTATATATCTAATGGAGAAGCAATTAAAATTAAATGGAGTAAAACTAGTAGAAGCGAAAAAACTAAATATATGTTAATGAATGGTGAAGAGTTAGTTGTTAATGATGGAAATACATGGATTCATATACAACCAGTAAATCAAACATTAAAAATAGAATAAATAATTTTTTAAAGAATATAATTTATAAAAAATATTGAAATAAATTAGTTTACATGTTAGAATGGTAATGTATAGAATAAGGAGGACGTTATGGAAACTGTATTAAATTTTTTAGCGGATAATTATTTATGGTTTATGATTGGTGCTGGAATATTGTTATTAGCATTGCTTGGATTCATATTTGATGGAAGAAAGAAAAAGAAAGAAGAGGGCAATGCTCAATTGCCTCAAGGAGGACAAGTTAATACTGTTCAAAATTTAAATGCTCAAGCTATGCAACAACAAGCTGTACAAGGACAACCAGTAGCACCTGCACAACCAGTAACCGGTGTTCCAACTGCTCCAGCTCAACCAACTTTAGAAGGATTGGATGCACAAGTTCCTCAAGCAAATCCTACTGGAGAAGCACTAACTTTTGGACCAGTAGATGCTTCTGCACCTGCAGAGCCTGCAGCTGAGGAAGAAGAAAAATTAGTAATAGAAATGCCTAATGGTTCATTATCTGAAGAGGTATTAGAAAGTGCTCCTGGTATACCACAACAACCAGTTGAAGCTGCACCACAAGAAAGTGCACCATTAACAATAGAACAAGCTGTAGGTGTTGAATCTTCTATGCCATCTCAAGCAAATCAAATACCTATACAAGAATCAGGACCTTCACCTGTAATGGCGGCTCCTGAAATGTCAATGGAACCTACTATGGCAGCTCCTGAAATGCCTGCTGCGCCTGCAGAACCAATGCCTGTGTCAATGACACCAGAGCCTGCTGCACCTGCTCCAGTAGCACCTGCACAACCAGAGCCGGTAGCACCTGCACAACCAGTAGCGCCACAACCAGTATATCAAAATACAATTCAACAATAAGCAGTAATTACTGCTTTTTTATTTTGTTAAGAATGTAAAAGTGTTATACTTATATTGGGATAAAGAGAGGTCCTAACTATTACTATCTTAAAGGGGCTGATGAATCTTTTATTTGATAACTTTTAAATATATTATTGAAAAAAAATATATAATTTGATAAAATGAATGCATTGAAAGACGAGTAAAGTAAATATTTTTTACAGAGAATTAGTGGTTGGTGTAAACTAATAATAATATTTATTTGAAGCTACTTTCTCTTATGAATTAATAATTCACGTTAATTACGTTATAATTAAATAAGTTAAATAGAGGATGGTACCGTCTTTATGACTCCTTAAGCCATTCTTTTTTATTTGGAGGTTCATATGAATTTAAAAGATATGTTTATTAATTTTTTTGTTAGTAAAGGACACAAACAAATACCTAGTGCACCAGTTGTACCAGAAAATGATCCAAGTGTTCTATTTAATACTGCTGGTATGCAACCACTTATACCATATTTAATGGGAGAAACTCATCCATATGGTACTAGATTATGTGACTATCAAAAATGTGTTAGAACTAATGATTTAGAGTCTATTGGAGATACTACGCATCATACTTTCTTTGAAATGCTAGGTAACTGGAGTTTAGGAGATTATTTTAAAGAAGAAAGTATAAGTTGGAGCTTTGAATTTCTTACTAAAGTATTAAATATTCCAGTAGAGAAACTTGCTGTTACTGTATTTGAAGGAGAAGGAAATGTACCGTTTGATGAAACTAGTTATCAAAAATGGTTAAGTTTAGGTATTAAAGAATCTAGAATTGCTAAAACTGTAAAAGACAATTTCTGGATAGCAGGAGAAAGTGGGCCTTGTGGACCAGATACAGAAATATTCTATTATAAAGGTGAAAATGTACCAGATGTTTTCGATCCAGAAGATAATATGTGGGTTGAAATATGGAATAATGTATTCATGCAATATTATAAAGACAAAGATGGCAATATAACTGATTTACCTAAAAAGAATGTTGATACAGGTATGGGAGTTGAAAGAACAACTGCTATACTTGAAGGTGTTAATGATAACTATAAATCTTCTATATGGAAAGATGTTATAGATTTAATATGCAAAATATCTAATCTTCCATATGAAGGAAATGAACTTAGCATGAGAGTAATAGCTGATCATTTAAGAACGGCAGTATTTATTTCTGCTGATCCAGCTGGTATTAAACCAAGTAATACTGATCAAGGATATATACTTAGAAGACTTATTAGAAGAGCAATAAGACATGCTAAAAAGTTAAACATTGATATTAATAGTGATTGGGAAGAACAAATAGCAAGAGTAATACTTGATAAATATAAAGTATATTATAAAGAATTAGAAGATAATTATAATATAGTATTAGATGTATTAAGAAATGAAAAAGTTAAATTTAATAGAACTTTAGAAAAAGGATTACGTGAATTTGAAAAGGTAGCTACAAAAGATATAGATGGAGTTACTGCATTCCATTTATTTGATACATATGGTTTCCCAATAGAATTAACAGAAGAGTTAGCTCGAGAAAGAAATCTAAATGTTGATATTGAAGGATTTAAAAATAAATTTAAAGAGCATCAAGAATTATCTAGAACAGCTTCTGCTGGTAAATTTAAAGGTGGACTAGCTGGTAATGGTGAAATAGAAACTAAATATCATACAGCGACTCATTTATTAAATGCTGCTTTAAAAGAAGTAGTATCTAAAGATGTTCATCAAAAAGGAAGTAATATCACTAGCGAAAGAATGAGATTTGATTTTAGTTGTGATCATAAATTAAGTGATGAAGAAAAAACTAAAACAGAAGAGTTAGTTAATAAATGGATTCAAGAAGGATTAGAAGTTAGATGCGACGAAATGAAAAAAGAAGAAGCTATTAAGAGTGGAGCTGAATGTATGTTTATAGAAAAATATCCTGATATAGTAACTGTTTATAGTATTGGTAATGTTTCAAAAGAATTATGCGGAGGTCCGCATGTAAAAAATACTAATGAACTTGGAACATTTAAAATTGTTAAAGAAGAAGCATCAAGTGCTGGTGTAAGAAGAATAAAAGCTATATTAGAATAATGGAGAGTTTATGAATATATATAATTTTACACAAGAAGAATTAGAAAATTATTTAATAGATAATGGATTCAAAAAATATAATGCTACTCAAATAATTGAATGGATTTATGAACATAAAGTTTATGAATTTGATAAGATGACAAATTTGAGTAAAAAGCTTATATCTTTTTGTGATGAAAATTTAAATATAGATAAACTAAATATTATTAAAGTAGAAAAGAGCCCTTTAGCAAATAAATATTTATTAGAACTTAATGATCATAATAAAATAGAATGTGTTTTAATGAATCATGATTATGGATATTCATTATGTGTATCTAGTCAAGTAGGATGTAATATGGGTTGTTCTTTTTGTGAAAGTGGTAGACTTAAAAAAGTTAGAGACTTAACATTAGGTGAACTTGTAGGACAAGTAATATCTGTAAGTGATTATGAACAAGTAAGAATAGATTCTATAGTAGTTATGGGAATTGGAGAACCTTTTGATAACTTTGAAAATATTAAAAGATTCATTAGTGTAGTTACTAATAATAAAATGATTAATATAGGACAAAGACATTTAACAATATCTACTTGTGGATTGGTTCCTAAAATATATGAATTTGCTGATTTAGAAACTGGAGTAAACTTAGCAATTAGTTTACATGCACCTAATAATGAAATAAGAGATAAAATTATGAAAGTAAATCATGCATATAAAATAGAAGATGTTATGAAAGCATTAGATTACTATATTAAAAAGACTAATAGAAGAGTAACTATTGAATATATAATGCTTGCAGGTATTAATGATAGTGATAAATGTGCATTAGAACTTTCTAAATTAATAGAAGGTAAGCTTATGTATGTAAACTTAATACCATATAATGAAACATCAAATTTTAATATGAAAAGAAGTAATGACTTTAAAATAAAGTCTTTTTATGATATACTTAAATCGAATAACATTAATGTGACAATAAGAAAAGAAATGGGTGGTAATTTATCTGCTGCCTGTGGACAACTTAGAGCTTTGGAAGAGGGAAGTGAAACATGTTAACATATTATCAAACAGATCCTGGAAAGGTAAGAAGTCATAATGAAGATTCCGTTACAATAGTAAAGAATTTAAACTCAGAATATTTACTTGTAGTAGCAGATGGAATGGGTGGTCATAAAGCTGGAGAAGTAGCTAGTTCTTTAGCTGTAAATGAACTTAGTAAAAGATTTTCTGAACTTTCAAGTATAGGAACAAAAGAAGAAGCTGTAGTATGGCTTAAAGAAATAATTGATGAAATAAATGTTAAAATATTAAGATATGCTGAAGAACATATAGATGCTAGTGGACTTGGAACTACATGTGTTTGTTCTATACTTACAAAGGATTTCTTATTGTTTGGTAATGTAGGAGATTCATCGGGTTTTGTATTTAAAAAAGGTAAATTATATAAAGTTACAAAAGATCATACTCTTGTAAATATATTACTTGAGAGTGGTGAAATTACTGAAAATGATGCTAAAACACATCCGCAAAAAAATGTTTTAATGAAAGCATTGGGTGCTGCTGAAATAATAGATGTAGATATTTTTGAAGTTATCATTAATAATGAAGAAGATAAAATTGATGGAATTTTCTTATGTAGTGATGGGCTTTCAAATATGTTAACTGTAGAACAAATGGAAAAAGTATTAAATGATAAAGATTTAGATATAGAAGAACAAGTGGAAAAAATGATAATGAAAGCTAATATGCGTGGGGGTACGGATAATATTACAATAGCTTATGCTAGATTGAGTGGTGAGTAGTGTGATAGTCAAGGGATCTAAAATTAATGATAGATACCAAATTATAAAAACCTTAGGTGAAGGTGGTATGGCTAATGTATATTTAGCCCATGATAATATTTTAGATAGAAATGTAGCAGTAAAAGTTTTAAGAGGAGATCTTGCTAGTGATGAAAAATTTGTTAGAAGATTTCAAAGAGAAGCATTATCTGCATCTAGTTTATCTCATCCAAATATAGTTGAGATGTATGATGTTGGAGAAGATGATGGTCAATACTATATTGTAATGGAATATGTTGATGGTAAAACTTTAAAACAAGTTTTAAAACAGAGAGGACATTTATCTGTTACTGAAGTTGTTGATATTATGCTACAAGTTACTGATGGTATGGCTCATGCCCATGATGCTTATATTATTCATAGAGATATTAAACCTCAAAATATTATGATGCTTTCAAATGGTATGATTAAAATAACTGATTTTGGAGTAGCAACTGCTTTAAATTCTACTCAATTAACTCAAACAAATTCAGTTATGGGAACAGTTCATTACTTACCGCCAGAACAAGCCAATGGTAAAGGTTCTACAATACGTAGTGATATATATTCTATGGGAATTATGATGTATGAATTATTAACAGGTCTAGTTCCTTATAAAGGAGAAAGTGCAGTTGAAATAGCTTTAAAGCATTTAAAAGAACCACTTCCTAGTATAAGAAAAACTAATCCTTCAATACCTCAATCTATAGAAAACGTTATCATAAAAGCAACTGCTAAAAATCCTAAGAATAGATATACAGATGCTAGAATGATGCATGAAGATTTAAAAACAGCTTTGGATGATTCTAGAAAAGATGAAAGAAGATATGTATATCCATATCCTGAAAATGATTTAGAAGAAACAAAAGCATTAGATAAAGAAGTGGCTGTTATTAAAAAAGTAGAAGAAAAAAATGATGCTCCTAAAGTAGAAGAAATAAAAGAAGAAAATAAAAAGACTAATAGAACATTAATAGTTTTAATTAGTATATTTACTGCAATAGCTATCGCAGTAGCGGTTGGATTATATGTACTTCTAGAACAAGGAAAAGTTAAAGAAGTAGTAATTCCTGAAGAAGTAATAGGTATTGATCCTGTTAAAGCATCAAATAAACTTACTAATTTAGGATTTACTGTTAATACTGATTATGAGTATGTATCTAGTGATACAATACCTGAAGGAAAAGTAGTTAAAACTAGTCCAGAAGTTAATAGAAAAGTTAAAACTACTGCTCCTATAACATTATATGTATCTTCTGGAGAAGGAAAATATATAATAGAAGATGTTACTGGAGAAAACTATTTAGTTGCTAAAGGTAAAATAGAGGCTCAATGTGAATGTAATGTTACTGTAGAAAGTGAAGTAGTAGATGAAGAAAAGAAAGTTAAAGAAGATACTGTTTTAAGAACAGAACCTGCTGCAGGAGAATCTGTTAAATTAGGAAGTCAAATTAAAATAATTATTCCAAGTGTAGAATATAAATATCCTGATTTTACTAAAGGATATACTATAGCTCAAATAGAGGAATTTGCTAAAAAGCATGAATTAAAATTAGAATATGCATATCAAGAAACAACTTCTTCTAAAGAAGGTACAATCTTAAAACAAAGTAGAGCTGCTAAATCTGTAGTAACTCCAGGAGCAACATTAAAAATAACAATAGCTAAAGCTCCTGCGGTAGTAGAAGAACCAAAGCCAGAAGAAAATAATACAGGGAATAATACAGAAAATACTGGAGAATAAATATGAATGGTAAAATTATATGTATTAATAAATTTATACACAAAGTAGTTCTTTCAAATAATACAATAATGGATACTAGAACTAGGGGGAAACTTAGAAATAATAATATAAACCCAGTTGTAGGGGATAATGTAGAAGTTGATATAGAAAATAAAACTATAGAAAAAGTACTACCAAGAAAGAATTATCTGGAAAGACCTCTCATAGCAAATATAGATAAATTACTTATTGTTATGAGTACTTCAATTCCAGTTTTTTCTAGTTACTTAATTGATAAATTTCTTTTAATAGCTTGGTCTAATAATATAGAACCAATTATTATAATAACTAAGACTGATATGATTAGTGTTAAAGAAAAATTAGATATTAAAAAATATATTAGTTATTATAGAAAATTAGGTATTAAAGTATATATTAATACAAGTGTTAAAAAAATTAGAAGTGAGTTTAAAGATTCTGTTGTTGCTTTATGTGGACAAACAGGTAGTGGTAAATCTAGTTTATTAAATAAAATAGATGCATCATTAAAATTAAAAACTGGAGAAGTATCTTTATCACTAGGAAGAGGTAAACATACAACTAGATTAGTAGAATTATTAGAAGTGAATGATGGATTAATTGCTGATACTCCAGGATTTAGTTCTTTACAAATAAATATTGATAAAAAAGATATTAGAAAATATTATCCTGAATTTAATAAATCATGTAAATATAGAAGCTGTACTCATATAAAAGAAGATGGATGCGCTATAAAAGAATTAGTGAATAAAGGTAAAATACCTATATGGAGATATGAAAATTATGTAAAATTTATGGAGGAAGTGGATAAATGAAAGTAAGTGTATCTATTTTATCTAAAACTATAAAAGGACAAGATATAGTTAAAGAATTGGATAAAACTAAAGCAGATTTTATACATATTGATATAATGGATGGTAAATTTGTAGAAAATAAAACATGGACGTTTTCTGAAATAAAAAAGATTACTAGTTATTCACATAGACCATTAGATGTTCACTTGATGGTAGATAAACCATCTAAATATATAGAAGATTATGCTCTTTTAAATACAAATGATATTATATTTCATTATGAAGCAGTTAAAGATGTAAATGAAATGATTAATTTAATAAAAGGATATGGATTAAAAGCAGGTATAGCAATTAATCCAGATACTGATGTTAAAGTATTATTTCCATATTTAAAAGATTTAGATTTAGTATTAATAATGAGTGTATTTCCAGGAGCAAGTGGACAATCATTTATAGAAAATACTCCTGATAGAATAAAAGAATTAAAAGAAGAAATTATTAATCAAAATGTAAAAACTATTATTTCTGTAGATGGTGGAGTTAATAATGAAACAGCGCTTTTATGTAAAGAAGCAGGAGTTGATATGTTAGTATCAGCATCATATATACATCAAGACATTATTAATAACATAGAAATATTAAAAAATTTATAAAACATACTTAAAAGTATGTTTTTTTATGTTATACTTATACTAGGTGATAATATGAAGAAAAAAGGATTTACATTAGTAGAATTACTAGCAGTAATAGCTATTCTTGCTATATTAGTAATAATGGCACTACCAGCAGTATTAAGGATGTTTAATTCTGCAAGAAAAGATTCATTTACAAATGAAGTAAATGCAGTAATAAGAACAGCAAGACAAGAATATTTATTAAGTGGAGGAACTAAAACAACATGGTCAAATGCAAGTGGATCAACAAATACATTAAGTCTTACAGGTAATAGTAATTTAAGATATTATGTACAAATGAATAATGAGGGAAAGATAACTAAGCTTCAAGTAAGTAATGGAGATTATCAATATAATAAAACAGGTATTATAGATGTAGCAGAAAGCTCTGATGTAGAAGATGTAACAGAAGAAAATGTTTTAGAGCTAGGAAGTAATAGTTCAATAGCATTTATTAATAGAGCCAATTCAAATTCAATATCTGTTGGGGATGAAGTGGCAATAGATACAGAGCATTTTTATGTAATAAGTAGTAATTTGAATGAAACTTTATTGTTAGCTAAGTATTCATTAAATACTACTCTTAATTCACAAGTACAAAGTGGTTCAACACAAATGAATTTTACTGATACTGTTTATTGGACAGATGGATCTGGACACGGAACGCTTATTAGCCCTTACAACGCGAATGGAGCAAGTCATGATGGTAATCCTTATCCTTATGTGTATGATCAAAACAGTAATCTTTATCCATATGTAAATTCTTATGTAGAGCAATTGTCTAATTCCACAGGAATAAATATAACTGGAAGATTGATGTCATATGAGGAAGCAAATAGTTTAAGCACAAATATGCGCAGAAACTTAAATATTGATTATTATTGGCTTGGATCATCAAATTTCATGCCAGGGTATAGCTGTCAGAATACTTATATTCCTAAAAGTAATATAGTTCTTTTATCAACAAACAATTTAGAGGCTAGAATAGTTAGAGGAGATTCTGCTCCAGAACCAGGCCTTTGCGGTATAGCAGCTTTATGGTTTGTTGATTCAGAGGGTGAACTTGCCTTCTTTGCCTATGATACGGGCTTTCCAGTATCTAGTGCTTCAATTCGTCCTGTTATAGTAGTACCAACAAGTTCAATGCCAAATTAGAATACTTAAAAAGTATTCTTTTTATTTGCAAAAGTAGTGTTTTTATAATTTAACTCTAATTATAATAATAGGAGGGTTAAATGACTAATAAATACTTTGTAGCACAAAATGGTTTTAAAGATTGTGGTCCTTCATGTTTATTATCTATAATGAAATATTATGGATGTGAGGCCTCACATGAAGAAGTAACTTACAATTTAAAAACCGATAGGGATGGAACTAATGCTTTTAATATTATTAATGGTTCTAAATTATATGGTTTTGATGGTTATGGGATACATTTATCTTGTGATGACATAGTAACTAAAAAAATATCTTTCCCTATTATATGTCATGTATTAAAAGATAATATGTATCACTTTATAGTGGTATATAAAGTAGATAAAGATAAACTATTCATAATGGATCCTTCTTCTAAAGTAGATAAAATAACTATAGATGAGTTTAATAAAATCTATTTAGATACAGCTATATTTATATATCCAATTAAATATGTAGGTAATAATTTATCTAAAGAGAATATTTATAATTGTTTAAAACCGTTTATATTAGAAGAAAGGAGCAGAATACTTAAATTAATAGTATTATCTTTAATAATTCTTTTTATTGGAATAGGTCTTAATTATTTCTCCATGATAATAATTGACTATATTATTCCTAATTATAATATTAAATATTTATTTATCGTTAGTGTTATGTTTTTAATATCAGTTTTGGTTAAAAATATTTTATCTTTAATTAGAGGTAAATATTTAATTGATATTATACATAATATATCAGTTAAATTTATAAATGGTGTTACTAGAAAGTTATTTAATCTTCCATATCAATTTTTTAAATCTAAATCAAGTGCTGATGTATTAAATCGTATAAACGATTTAAAGACTTTTAAAGAGATAATATCCAATTTAATGGTAAATATATCTTCTGATATTATTTTAATCGTTATAAGCGTTATTATTCTATTATTTATTAATGTTAAACTATTTATTATTTATTTTATAGAAATGATTTTATACTTAATAATAGTTCTAGTATATAGAAAGAAATATATTATAGAAAGTGAGAACATATTGGTGAGCGATTCAGTATATAATAAATGTTTAAATGAAAGTATTTATAGTTACGAGAGTAATTTGAATATAAATATTACTAATAGAGTATTAAGAGAATTAGATATTAAAAATATTGATAATTCTTTTAAGTTAAAAAATTATTCTAATACGATGAATAATCAAAACTTTCTAAAAGATTTAATAGTTAATGTTTCATATATTATTTCTATGTTTGTAAGTGCTATATTTATATATAAAAATAATATTACTATAGGTGAGTTTATATTATTTAATTCAATAGTATATTATTTCACTGAACCTTTAAAAGATATATTAGATTTTGAACCTAAAATAAATCATTTAAAGAATATTTATAATAGAATAAATGATTTACTAATATATAAAAGTAAAACATATGATCAAACTAACAAATGTATTAAAGGAGACATTCAAATTAATAGTTTATCTTATAGTTATAATGGAATAGATAAATTATTTAATAATATAAATATAAGTATTAAATATGGCAGTAAATTTTTAATATATGGTCAGAGTGGTTTTGGTAAGAGTACTATAATAAAAACTATTCTAAAATATAATGAAGAATATAATGGAAATATTTTTATTAATAATATTAATTTAAAAGATATTAATAGAAATATAATATCTAATAGTTTTACTTATGTATCTCAAAATAGTTATATAAATAATAATACTTTAAAAAATAATATTATTTATTATAGAGATATAAGTGATGAAGATTATGAGAAAATAATTCATTTATGTAATTTAGATAAATTAAGAGATAGAAATAAATTTAGAGATAACTTTGTGATAGAAGATAATGGCTTCAATATATCAGGAGGAGAAAGGCAAAAAATAATATTAGCTAGAAGTTTACTTAAAAATAGTAATTATATTATTTTAGATGAGGCTTTATCAGAAGTTGATATAGATGAAGAAAAAGAGATATTAAATAAAATACTAAATATTTATCACGATAAAACAATTATATATGTTTCTCATAAGAAAGAAATAATTGATTTGTTTAATGAAAAATATGAAGTGAGAAAGGAGAATGTATGTTAGAAAAAAGTGAATTATTAGAAGTGAAAGGAGGCTTTAACTGGGTAGCAGTAGGAGTAGGAGGAGCTATTGCGGCATTCTTGATAGGTTTATTTGATGGGTATGTTAATCCAGTTGCATGTAGAAGATAATGACAGATAATGAATTAATAGAAATAAAAGGAGGAGGATCAATATCTGGAACTATTCTTAATGGAGTAGTTAGGGCTCTTTCTTTTGCTTTAGAACTAGGAAGATCTTTAGGAAGTGCTCTTAGAAGACAACAAGATGGAAGTTATTGTTAATATAAAATAGTTAGCTTTTGCTAACTATTTTATTAGTATAAAGATAATTTATAATTAATAAAATTTATTATGATAAATAAAGAACAATATGAAATAGTTATCAAGAATAATTATATTTATATAAAGAATTATTTTAACCTTGAAAATATATGTAATAATAATATATTAATTTGCTTAAAAGATAATAAACTATCTATTAGAGGAAATAATTTAATAATAGTTAAATTAGATAAATATGAATTATTAATAAAAGGTACTATTAAAGGAATTGATTTTATAGATGAATAATATAAGAATAATTGTTAATGGTGAAGGAATTAATCTTATACAATATTTAGTTAATCATAATATTTATTATTATGATTTAGTAAGAGAAAAAGATAAATATATTATAACTACTAGTATAGATAATTATAAGAAGCTTAACAGGAGATTTCAATGTTATATTATTAGATATTATGGTAAGAATTTTATTATTAATTGTTTTGTTAATAATAAATATATGATTATGTCTTTAATAATAGGTTTATTTATATTATATTTATTAACATCCACCATATTTAAAATAAATATTAATACTAATGATGAGAATATTAAAAATTTATTAACAGAGTCTTTAAAAGATAATGGTATATATATTTATAAAAGAAAGAAAAGTTTTAATGAGTTATTAAATATAAAAGAAAAAATATTATCTGATAATAAAGATTATTTAGAATGGATTGAAATAAAGGAAAAGGGTTGTACTTATAATGTGGATGTGACTCCAAGGATAAAAAAAGAAGAGGATACTTTGAATAATGAACCAAGTAATATAATTGCTAAAAAAGATGGTAAAATTCTTTATATAGTATCTGAAAATGGTGTTAAAGTTAAAGATATAAATGACTATGTTAAAAAAGGCGAAGTGTTAATAAGCGGAAATATAATAAAAGGCGAAGATATAATTTATAAAACTAATAGTAAAGGAAAAATATATGCTGAAGTATGGAGTAGTGTTCATATAACAATGCCATTTAATTATACTGAATATATTTATACTGGTAGAAAAGTAAATCATTATTATTTAGATATTTTTAATTATAAATTTACTATTATGGGAAAGTATGATAATCCTAATGTAATAAAGAGTAAGAAAGTAGTATTAGATAAACCATATTTACCATTTAAATTATATAAAGAAGAAAAGAAAATATATGAATATAAAGAATATATTTTAACTTTAGAAGAAGCTTATAAAAAAGCTCTTAAAAAAAGTGAGGAAATAATAAATAGAAATCTTAAAGATGATGAATATATCATTTACAAAAATGTTTTGAAAAAAGAGGTGTTTCGTAGTAAAATAATGTTAGAAGTATTTTTTAAAACATATGAGAATATTGGAATAAATAAAAGAATAGAAGAAAAGGAAGAAAATAATGGAGTATGAGATTAAAAATGTAATTAATATGACTTGGCCAACATTAGTTATAGTATTATCTATTATAATTATTTTAAGAGTGACTTACATTTTTAAGAATGAAAGAAGAAGTGTAGTTTTACATGAAGAATTATTTGATTTATTATTCTTAGCATATTTAATAGTATTATTCCAATTAGTAACCAGCCAAGATTTACCTGGTGGTGGGACTAATTTTATGCCTTTTAAAGAAATACTTAGATATGATTATGGAACCAAGTCATTTTATAAACAAGTATTTGGAAATATGCTAATGTTTGTTCCTCTTGGATATTATGCTACTAGTTATTGTAAAATAAAGAATTTAGGAACAATAACAATCATTTCATTACTTGCTAGTTCTGTAATTGAAACAGTACAGCATTTTATAGGAAGAACTTTTGATATAGATGATATAATATTAAATGTTGTAGGTGGTATTATAGGTTTTGTATTATATATTAGTCTTTCTGCTATAAAGAAGCATTTACCAAGATTTATGCAAAAAGATTGGATATATAACATACTTAGTTTAGCCATAATAGCATTAATTGTTTTATATATAGTAAAAGTTTATTAGGAGGCAAAATGGAAGATTATATTTTCAATACAACTGATGAATTTGTAGAAGTAGAAGATGTGGATAAAGTTATTAAATTTGCATGTTCTAAATTAAATGTGGTTAATCCTTTATTAAATATTGTTATTGTAGATAATAAAAAGATTCAAGAATTAAATAAAATATATAGAGATAAAGATGCAGTAACTGATGTAATATCATTTGCATTTGAAGAAAGCGATAATTTAAAGTATGATAATATGAGGTTTCTTGGGGAAATATATATTTCATATGATAAATGTGTTGAGCAAGCAAAGGAATATGGCCACAGTATAAAACGTGAATTCTGTTATTTAGCAGTACATGGTTTATTACATTTATTAGGATATGATCATATTAAAGAAGAAGATAAAAAAATTATGAGAGCTCTTGAGGAGGAGATATTAGATGAATATGATATCAAGAGATGAAAGAAAACGTCAAAAAGGGATTAAGAAGTTTTTATTAAGTTTTAGTTATCCTATTAAAGGATTAAAGTATGCTTATAGAAATGAACAAAATCTTGCAGTTGATGTTGGAGTTTCATTATTAGTTCTAATTGCTGGTTTTATATTTCAATTAGAACATTATGAATGGATTATAATAGTTATGACTATCGCAGTTGTTATAGCAGGAGAACTTATTAATACTGCTATAGAAGCAGTAGTAGATTTAGTTACTGAAGAATATCATCCTCTTGCTAAGGTTGCAAAAGACACTTCTGCCGCAGCAGTATTTGTATTAGCTATAATGGCTGCAGTTGTTGGGATTATAATTTTCTTACCTAAATTAATCAGTTTATTTTAAAGGAGTAGTATGAAAGAAAAATTAGAAAAATTATTAGATAATAGTTATGCCCCATATTCGGGAATGCATTTTGCTTGCATAGTTGAAACTAAAGATGGTAACTTTTATGAGGGTGTTAATATTGAAAATGCTTCATATGGCGCAACTATATGTGCTGAAAGAAATGCAATAAACAATGCAGTTAGTCATGGAGAAAAAGAATTTAAAGCGTTATATTTAATGACAAGCAGTCCTGAAATATGTTATCCATGTAACTTATGTAAACAAGTATTTTTAGAATTTTTTGATAAAGATGTAATATTTAATATTATGACTAAAAGTGGAAAGATGGAAGTTATGTCTTTTGAAAAAGTAATGAATACTACATTTACTAAGGAGGATTTAGTATGAAAAGTGGCTTTGTTAGCTTGATAGGTAGACCTAATACTGGAAAAAGCACACTATTAAATCAAATATTAAAAGAGCATGTAGCTATAATTTCCCCAAAACCACAGACAACAAGAAATTTAATTGAAGGTATTTATAATGAAGAAGATACTCAAATAGTATTTGTAGATACTCCTGGTATTCATAAACCAATAGATAAACTAGGACATGCGCTTAATAGTCAAGCATATTATTCTATTAATGATGTAGATATATTACTTTTAGTAGTAGATGCATCTGTACCTTATGGTAAAGGTGATCAATTTATAATTGATAAATTAAAAGATGTAAACAAGCCAGTATTTTTAATACTTAATAAAATAGATAAATTAACTGAAGAACAAATATTATTAAAAATAAATGAATATAAAGATTTATATGAGTTTGCTGAAATAATACCGGTATCAGCATTAAATGATGATAATGTAGATAGAATAATTAAAGTATTAAAAGATTATTTACCTGATAGTGTTAAATATTTCTATGATAATGAAGTTACTACCGTGGATATGAATTTTAGATTATCTGAAATAGTACGTGAAAAAATATTTATTCATACTAATGATGAAGTACCTCATTCAATATCATGTAAACTAATTGGTTATGAGGAAAAGAATGACATAGCATATGTATATGTAGATATTATTGTTGATAGAGATTCTCTTCGTAAAATAATAATTGGAGCTTCTGGTAATATGATTAAAACTATTGGTCATGAAGCAAGACTAGATATGGAAAAATTACTTGGTAAAAAAGTATATTTAGAGTTATATTGTAAAACAATAAAAAAATGGAGAGAAAAAGAAAAATATATAAAAGATTTAGGTTATTTATTAAAAGATGAATAAATAATTATTATTTCCTGCAATATAATATTGTAAGGAGATAAATATGAAAAAAAGTGAAGCTTGGAATAAGTTTAAACAAACAGGAAAAATAGAATATTATTTAGAATATAAGAAAGGAAAATAAGCATAAAGATTTATCTTTGTGCTTTTAGTTAAAAGAAGTGGAAATAATTAGTGTAGAAGGAATAGTAGTAAGTGGTACACCTTTTAAAGAGAATAGTAAAATAATTAATATATTTACTAAAGAAAAAGGTATTATTGGATGCATATCTAAGGGTTGTAGAAAATTAAAAAGTTCACTAAGACTTGTTAGTGAAAATTTTGCTTATGGAACATTTCACTTATATTATAAAGAAGATAAACTTTCTACATTAATAGATGGCGATATAAAAGATTATCTTATTAATTCTAAAGGTGATATTACTAAAATGGGTTATTTATCATATATATGTGAGTTATCCGTAAATGTATATAAAGAAAGCTTAAGCGAAGATATATACCCATTGTTAGAAGCTTCTATTTTAAAAATAGAAGAGGGGTTTGATCCTAAAATAATAACTAATATATTAGAACTTCAATACTTAAAATATATAGGAATAGATTTAAATCTAGATGAGTGTGTTAAATGTGGATCTAAAAAGGTAGTAACTTTATCAATGGAAAAGGGTGGATATGTTTGTTCTAATTGTAGAACTAACGAGCCTTTAATAGATGAAAAAGTTTTAAAACTATTAAGATTATATAATTATGTTGATATATCTAAGATATCTAATTTAGATATAGATAAAAATGTTAGCGATCATATTAATCTGATAATAAGTGAATATTATGATACATATTCGGGTATATCAACAAAAAGTAAGAAATTCTTAAAAGACTTGGAATGAAAAACAAGTCTTTTAAATTGCAATTAAATATTAATAATAACATAACAAAAATTATTTTTTAAAAATTAGCACTCATATATTGACAATGCTAACATATAATAATATAATAGTACTAGCACTTAGTTGAAAAGAGTGCTAAAGGAGGTATATTGTGTTAGGAAGTAGACAAAAAGAATTATTAAGATCTATAGTTGAAGAATATGTTAAATCAGCAAGACCTGTAGGTAGTAAGTCTTTATGTAAGAAGTTCAAATGTTCTAGTGCAACTATTAGAAATGATATGGCGTTATTAGAAGATTTGGGATATTTAGAAAAGACACATATATCTTCGGGAAGGATTCCATCTGAAAGTGGGTACAGATATTATGTTGATAACTTAATGGAACCTAAGAAAATAAGTGGAGAAGATATGCTTAAATTGCAAACAATATTCAATAATAATGAACTTGAATTAAATGATGCAATTAGTAAAAGCTTAGAAATAATTAGCGATATGACTAATTATACTTCAGTTATTTTAGGTAAGGAATCAAGTGATAACAAATTACAAAAAGTAGAAGTAATTCCTCTCAGTGAAAGACAACTAATAGCAATTGTTATTACTAACACTGGACATGTTGAAAACAAGAGTATTAATCTTGAAGAAAACATTCCTGCAAGTGAGATTTCTAAAACTACAGAGTTACTCAATAAAATGTTAATTGGGACGCCTATAGATGATGTTCCTAGTAAACTAGAGTTTGAAATAAAGCCAATAATTAGAAACTATATTCAAAATTATGAAGTTGTTTACAATGCATTTTACAATGCACTTTCAAACTTTACTACTGATAGGGATGTTAAATTTACAGGTAAAACTAATATATTAAAACAACCGGAATTCAATACAGTTGATGATGTTAAAAACATTATTAGTAAATTTGAAAGCAAAGATATGGTGAGTAAAATTGAAGAAACTGATGATGAGGTTAAGGTATATATTGGTAGCGAATCAGAAATTGATGATAATGTAACCATAGTTAAAACAAAATATAAAGCAAATGGTAGAGAAGGTACTATTGCTGTAATTGGACCAAAAAGAATGGAATATGAAAGAGTTGTTAATATGCTTGAATATTTAAAAGAAAATATTGAAAGCAAATTAAACAATGGTAAATGATATAAAAAACCATTTTGAAAGGATGAGATAAATGGCAAAAGAAAAGCATGATAAAAAAGAAGAAGTTAAAGAAGAAATAAAAGATAATCAAGGAGGATGTGCTGGGTCATGTGAAGGATGTGCTGGATGTGAACCACAGTTAGATCCCGAAATGGTTATTCAAATACTTGATTCTAGAAATAAAGAATTAGAAGAAAAATATATGCGTTTACAAGCAGAATATCTAAACTTTAAGACTAGAACTCAAGGAGAAGTAAGTAGAATGCTTCAATATGAAGGAGAAAATTTTATAAAAGAAATGCTTGTTATTAAAGACAACTTAGAAAGAGCAGTTATGATGGATGATAATGATTTGTCAGATGAAGTTAGTAAATTCTTAAGTGGATTCAAAATGATACTTGGAGCACTTACTGGATTATTTGATAAATATGAAGTTCGTGAAGTAGATTGCTTAGGAAAAGAATTTGATCCTCATTTTGAAGAAGCAGTACTTACTGAACATGATGATACTAAACCTGAAAATGTAGTTCTTGAAGTATTGACTAAAGGGTATACTTATAAGGACAAATTAATTAGACCAGCAATGGTTAAGGTTAATAAATAATGAAAGAGCTATTTCTTTTAGAATCTATAGTAGGTGCAATGGGTCATTATGAACATGATGAGAATTATAATGATTTAAGTGAAGAAGAAAAGAGTTATATGGATTTTGTAGATAATTGCTTATATGGAGAAAATGAACTTATAAGTGACAAATGTACAAAAATAATGATTCTACTTCTTAGATATACCGCTTCTGAGGAGAGAATGTCTGATGATGATTTTGTTGATCAAAAAAACAGAATATTAGAAGGATTATCCAAAGATGATATTGAAACACTTGAATGCTTTATGTATTGTTGCATCAATACTATGGGAATTTATTCAGAAGAAAGAGTTCAAGAAAGAAAATTAAAAAAGGAAGGAAATGATAATAATGACAAAAATAAATAAAGTTATAGGAATAGATTTAGGTACAACAAATAGTTGTGTTGCAGTACTTGAAGGTGGTGAACCTAAAGTTATTCCAAATGCTGAAGGAAATAGAACAACTCCTTCAGTAGTAAGTTTT
>OMST01000067.1 GCA_900313815.1 uncultured Eubacteriales bacterium | reverse complement strand
TCACAAGCACTTTCATATGATAGATTATTTGGAATAGATTATTCTATTATTAGCTTTACTAATTTAACAGAAGATCATTTAGATTATCATAAAACGATGGAAAACTATTTAAATGCAAAATTATTAATACTTGATCATTTAACTAATGATGCTATAATAACTGCTAATATAGATGATCCTAAATATATATGTTTTAAAAAAGATAATCATAAGTTCTTAACTTTTGGTTATAATGGAGATTATAAAATTATTAAAACTAATATTAATCCTATAAATACTAATTTAACATTTAGTTTTGACAATAAAGAATATAATGTAATAGTTCCACTAACTAGTAAGTTTAATGTATATAATTATCTTACCATGTTATCAATAGTAAATAATTGTGGATATACTGTTGATCAAATAATTGAAAAAACTCCTAATCTTAAAGCACCTAAAGGTAGATGCGAAGCATATAGTGTTAATAAAGGATATGCTGTAATAGATTATGCCCATACTCCCGATGCAGTAGAAAAAGTTATTTCTGCATACACAGAGCTTAAGAAAAATAAAATTATTACAATTATAGGCTGTGGGGGGGATAGAGATCCTAAAAAAAGGCCAATTATGGGAGAAATAGCAACTAGATTAAGTGATTATGTTATATTTACAAATGATAATCCTAGAACAGAAGATCCTAATAATATAATGAAAGATATATTAAATGGTGTTGGTAAAAATAATTATGAAGTAATTTTGGATAGAAAAGCAGCTATTAAAAAAGGTATCGATAGTATGGAAAAAGATGACATATTATTAATATTAGGTAAAGGTCATGAAAACTATCAGATTATAGGTAAAGAAAAACATCATTTAGATGATAGTGAAGAAGTATTAAATTGGAATAAATAAAAGGTTAGTAACAATTACTAACCTTTTTTTAATCCCATGTCCAATTCTTAATTTCAGGCATATCTTCACCATATTCATGTATATATTCTGTATGTTCAATTAATTTATCCCTACACCATTCCTCTAAAGAAGCTCTTTTTTCACCCAATTTATTTAAGTATTTTAATGCATCTATTACTAAATGATATCTATCCAATTTATTTTGAACTTTCATGTCAAATGTTGTAGTGATAGTTCCTTCTTCAATATATCCATGTACATGAAGATTATTATTATGACGTTTATAAGCAAGTTGATGTATTAAATGTGGATAACCATGGAAAGCAAATATAATAGGTTTATCTTTAGTAAATAAACTATCATATTCCTCATCAGTTAATCCATGTGGATGATTTTCTTGACTTTCTAATTTCATTAAATCAACTACATTTATAACTCTTATTTTTAAATTTTTAAAGTTTTCTCTAAGAATCTTTACAGCTGCTAAAGTTTCCATAGTTGGTGTTTCTCCAGCGCAAGCCATAACTATATCAGGTTCTTTTCCTTCATCATTGCTAGCAAATTTCCAAATACCAAGTCCCTTTGTACAATGTTTAATAGCTTCATCCATATTTAACCATTGAGGACGAGGATGTTTTGAAGCAACTATTACATTTATATAGTTTTTACTTCTAATACAGTGATCAAAACATGATATTAATGTATTTGTATCTGGAGGTAAATATATTCTTACTGTATCAGACTTTTTAGTAACAATATGATTTAAGAATCCTGGGTCTTGATGAGTAAATCCATTATGATCTTGTTGCCAAGCATATGAAGTCAAAATATAATTTAATGAAGCTATATCATACCTCCACGGTAAATCTTTAGTAACTTTAAGCCATTTGGCATGTTGACTTGCCATTGAATCAACTATTCTAATAAAAGCCTCATAACTATGTAAGAATCCATGTCTTCCAGTAAGTAAATATCCTTCAAGCATACCCTCACATAAGTGTTCAGATAGGACTGAATCTATAACTCTACCAGTTGGACCAATATATTCATCATTTTCATAACTAATACCATTCCATTGTCTATTAGTTGCCTCAAACACATGATTTAATCTATTAGATAAAGCTTCATCAGGTCCAAAAATTCTAAAATTCTTTTTATTTTCATTAAGCTTAATAATATCTCTTACAAAGTATCCTAATTCCATCATATCCTGTTTTATTACAGATCCCGGCTTAGGAACAGCTACTCCATATTGTCTAAAGTCAGGTATATGTAATTCATCAAATAATTGACCACCATTAGCATGCTTATTCATACCCATTCTATATTCTCCTGTAGGAAGAATATCTTTTATTTCTTTCTTTAATTTACCATTTGAATCAAATAATTCATTTGGCTTATAGCTTTTTAACCATGCTTCTAATACTTCAACATTCTCAGGATGCTCCTTATTAACAATAATTGGAACTTGATGAGACCTAAATGTTCCTTCAACTTCTTTATTGTCAACTTTTTTAGGACCAGTCCATCCTTTAGGAGTTTTTAATATAATCATAGGATAACTAGGTCTTTTTATAAATCTAGTTTTACCTTTAATATTTTTAATATCAGCAATACATTTTTCTAATGTTTTAGCCATTAATTCATGGCCCTTATATGTATTAGTTACTTCTACTATATATGGCTTATACCCGCATCCTTCAAAAAAACATAACAATTCTTCTTCAGGCATTCTAGCAAATATAGTAGGATTAGCAATTTTATATCCATTTAAATGCAATATTGGTAATACTATTCCATCTGTGATAGGATTTACTATTTTATTTAAATGCCATGATGCTGCTAACGGACCAGTTTCTGCTTCACCATCTCCAACAACACATGCAACTATTAAATCAGGATTATCAAGTACAGCTCCGTATGCATGAGAAAGGCTATAACCTAATTCTCCACCTTCATTTATACTACCAGGCGTTTCAGGTGCAACATGAGAAGATATACCACCAGGAAAACTAAATTGCTTAAATAGTTTTTTTAATCCTTCTTCATCCTCAGTTATATTAGGATATACTTCACTATAACTTCCTTCTAAGTATACATTGCTTACTATTGCTTGACCACCATGACCAGGTCCAGATATATACATCATATTTAATTTATACTTTTTAATAATTCTATTTAAATGAGTATAAACAAAATTTTGCCCTGGTGCGGTTCCCCAATGCCCTACTACATTAGGTTTAATATGATCTAAAGTTAATTTTTCTTTTAAAAGAGGATTATCTTTTAAATATAATTGACCTACTGATAAATAATTAACTGCTCTAAAATAAGCATCAATCTTTCTTAATTCACTATCACTTAATACCTTCATATTGCCTCCTATTATCTATTTTATTTTACTATATTTTATAATAAAAAAAAAGAGTTATAAAACTCTTTCGCATAAATCTTCATATTTAGTTCCATGAGGAGTAATAATAAATTGACGAGTATCCTCATCTAACATTCTAATTCTAATATCTAATCTATTTTTTGGTAAAATATCTTCAATTAGATCAGCCCATTCAATAATACATACTCCTTTTTTATTAAAATACTCACTAATGCCAAGATCTTGTTTAACATCACTTAATCTATATACATCCATATGATATAGTGTCATTTCAGCATTATCATATTCTTTAATAATATTAAATGTAGGGGATGTTATATTGTCTGTAATACCAAGTGCTAAAGCAAATGCTTTAGTAAATACAGTTTTACCACTACCTAAATCTCCTTCTAGACATATAACCATATTGGGGAATTTCTCTGATTCTATATTTTGAGCAAGTTCCATAGTTTCATCTTCAGAATAAGTTGTTATCTTATATTGCATATCATCACCATAATAATTGTAACATTAATAGAAAATGATATACAAGTATTTTTGTATAATTTACACAAAAATAATTAACATACCTATTCATTAATATGTCATTAACATACAATAGTCTAGAAGGAGTGATATTGTGTTTTTTGACAAGAACAATAATTATTTCAAATCAGATGATTATGACATAGATAAAACTAATACCTTATATTCCCCATCAGAAGGCTTTAATAAAGGAAATATGTTTAGTAATTTATATTCAATATATAAAAACCATAATTATATGATAAAAGTAAATAATGAAAAAGATGAACTATTATATAAGATTCAAATATATTCATTCGCTTTAAAAGATTATAACTTATATCTAGATATTTACCCAAATGATGCAAATATACTAAGAGAATTTAGAGATTGTAAAGCCGCATTGGATGATTTAAAGACAAAATATCAAGACAAATATGGCCCTTTAAGTATTATGGGTGTAAATAGCACTTCCAAATGGACATGGATAAATGAGCCTTGGCCTTGGGATAAAGGGGGCAGATAATATGTTTAAATATGAAAAAATGCTAGAGTATCCTATTAATATTAAGAAAAAAGATTTAAAAATGGCTAAATTATTAATTACCCAATTTGGAGGACCAGATGGAGAACTTAGTGCTGCTTTAAGATACTTGAGTCAGAGATTTTCAATGCCAGATGAAAGAGGAAAAGCGCTACTTTCAGATATCGGTACAGAAGAGCTTGGCCATGTTGAAATGATATGTACTATGGTAGAGCAATTAATAAGAGATGCCACTATTGAAGAAATAAAATCATCAGGATTAGATCCGTGGTATGTACAACATAATAAAGGAATTTATCCAATGGACGCTAATGGAGTTCCATACACGAGTGCATATATACAATCAAGTGGTAATCCAATAGTAGATTTACACGAAAACATGGCCGCAGAAGAAAAAGCGCGAGCAACTTATGAAAATTTAATGGACTTAACAAAAGATGAATCATTACTCGCCCCACTTAGTTTTTTAAGGCAAAGAGAAATTGTGCATTACAATAGATTTAAAGAATTATTAAATTATTATAAACAAAAAGGATATTAATACTTAATATCTTTTTTTATAAAATTAAAATAACCAATAATTATAAAAATAATTGAAAACAAAATATTTATATAAATACCATAATATATATTAAGATTAATAGAGTATTCTTGATTAATTAAATTAATAGATGTTTTATTTAAAAAAATAGTAAAATCTAAATATGGAAG
>OMST01000016.1 GCA_900313815.1 uncultured Eubacteriales bacterium | reverse complement strand
TGGATATTTAATTTTAAATGAAATATAAATAAGTAAATTGGCTATTACACTACAAATAACCAAAGAAATTAATATCGATACTAATCCGTTTCCTGTACACACCAATATAATTTCTACAACAGATTTTATAATTGTAATAGTTTGATAAATCAAATTAGGTATATATCTATCTTGACTGGCATCAAACATTATTCTGTATGGTAAAGTAAAATAATTCAAAGATTGACTCAATAGGAATAACATAAATGTAATAATTAAATAACTATTTTCAAATGAGTTAGCTTTTATTAAAAATCTAACATTAAAAGATATAATTATACCCAATACTATTATTATTAAACCAACAACATTAAAAATAGTTCTGGAAGCAGACATTATTTCATTTATTTTCTTTTGATTATGCTTATGTATCGGTCTAAATAGTTTAAACAGCATAGCAGAGCCGACTCCACCTTCAACCAAAGTTAAATAAGTAACAATTTGCCCATACAATTGATATAACCCTAAATTATCATCACCCAAAAATTTTAAGAATAGTTTGACTTTAAAAAATCCTAAAATAAGTATTATTATTTGAGGTAAAGCATCTGTTATAAAATTAATAATTGCCTTTTTTGTTCTCATAGTATACTGGCCTCATTTTTTCCATGTTTAAACTGTGTTCAAACAATTCGTATATTCTATTAATACATACAAGTATTACATAAGGAATTATATTAGCTGTAAATATTTTAATGTTTTCTCTTTCCCCATATCTATATTTTATCAAAAATACTGCAAAAAAAGAATAGATTTTAATTATCTATTCTATAAAAAGTATCTATTTATTTATATTTTTTAATATTTAAAATAAATTTAACATTATTATTATAAAATCTCTTTAATCTTTTAGGTTCACATATAATTCTATATAACCATTCTAAGTTTAATTTTATAAATAATTTAGGAGCACGTTTTTTTACAGTACTAATTACATCAAATGAACCACCAACACCAATAAATACACCATGTTTAAATTTAGACAAATGTTTATATATTAGTTTTTCTTGACTAGGTATTCCAAGAGCCACCATAACAATATCCGGTTTTAATTTAGCAATTTTTTCAAATACTTTATCTTTATCTTTTACATAACCATTTTCAGTGCCTAATAAATCAATACCGCTATACTTATTAGCTATAACTTTTTTCATTCCATCTATTACATTTTGAGCACTTCCAAATAGAAAAACTTTCTTTTTATGAGCAGATGCATATTCTAATAAATGAGTACATATATCAATACCAGCTATTCTTTCTTTAATATCTATTTTTAATATTTTAGCAGCTTTAACTACAGCTATACCATCAGGAACTATTAAGTTTTGTTTATCATTTAGCATATTAAGTATTTCTTCATCAGTTTTTGAATACATTAAAGTTTCAGGATTTGCTGTTATTATAAAAGTCTTTTTATTGTCTTCTATTCTAGAATCTAATAATTCTAAAAACTCTTTATTACCATGTTTATATATTTTATCAATTAAGTCTTTCATATTATTACCTACTTTTCATTAATTTAATCCATTCTTTTTTTACATTATCAAGTAAATATTTCTTACAAGATTCATATCCAGCTATAGAATATTTATTATATTTTTTTGAGTCTTTTAATAATATCTCTATATCATTAGCCATCTTTTCTTTATCTCTATTACTAATTAATATACCTTTATTATTTGATAATAACTCTCTAGCACCAGAAGCACTGTCAAACGCAATACATGGAAGTTTATGACTCATTGCTTCTATTAATACAAGCCCAAAAGATTCAGATAATGAACTCATAACATATACTTGAGATTTAGATAAATATTCTGAACATTGTTTTGAATTTAAAAATCCTAATAATTTAATATTTTTGCTAAGTTTCAAATCATTTATTCTTTTCTCAAGTTCATTTCTTTCACTACCATCGCCAATTAAATATAATTTAATATTTTTATTTCTATCTTTTAATATATTAATCACATCTATTAGATCTGAATAGCCTTTTTCTTTAGATAATCTTCCTATACTTATTAAGGTATCTTTTTCTTTTTTTCGATCTATTATAGGCATAGAATCTATTACATTAGGTATGTATATACACTTATTTTTTAATTCTTTTGAATAAATATTCTTTAAATCTTTAGATACAACTACTAGGTAGTTAAAATTAGTAATTGATTTTAATAAATTTTGTTTATATTCATCAGTTGGATAATTATGTTCAGTAGCTATTTTTACATACTCATTACTTGTTAAATATTTATTAACCATATTATTATGAAATATTCTTGTTGTTATTACATATTTACTATCTATTTTTTTTATTGCTTTAATATTTCTAGTATATTTTAATAATAATATTTTAACATTTTTATATAAATATTTAATTATATTTAATACTCTAATATTTTTAATAGAACTTTTTAATTCTTCTTTATGAGGATAATCGTTAATTAAGTATCTAATTTTAATTTTTTCACTAAAATCAAAAGCAGGTTTATCACTCATTTTATATGTTGATATTAATTCTATTTCATAATTATTTTCTAACATCTTACATAAAGAAGATAAGTATTTTTCAACACCACCAGTACCTAAATGTAATGCTAGAATTGTAACTTTATTCTTATTTATATTTTTCATACCTAACCCTTTCTGATTATTTATATCCATATCTTATACTGCAAATATATTATTTATTGGATACAAATTTATCATAAAGATAAGCACCTCTTGGTGTTTTAATTCTAAGCTTTATAAATTTAATAATATTTCTTTTAAAAGGTTTTGTTCCTTCCATCCAAGTTCCAGTAAAAATATGTATTACTTTAGATTTTTTAGAAGGATTGCATAATACTTCCTTAGGATACACTTTAATATCATCTTTCAATATTTGCTCTTTATTTCCGATTTCACATCCAAAATCATTTATGAGAATATTTGCAACTATTTTAGTATTAACTTCTTTTAACTGATTCTTTTTGTCAAATCTAAATTTTGCATCTTTATAGTAATCTAATATTTTCTTTAATAAAGGATGTCCCTTGACTGCCCCAAAACAAGCAGTAAATGGAAATTCATCTGTTTCATAGCCTACAAAAGCCTTATTGTTAAGCAAATCATCAATGTTATCAACAACAATATTATCCGTATCTAAATATACACCGCCTTCTGTATATAGTGCATATGCTCTTATATAATCACTTACATAAGCCCATTTTTTTGCTTCATATGCGGCTTTGCAAAAAGGATGAAAATTAATATCAAAATTTTTTTCATTCCATTCTTTTATTTCATAATCTTTTAGATGTTTTTTCCAACTTTTCATACATCTTTTGATGTCTTTAGGATAAGGATTCCCTCCAACCCAAACAAAATGTATTTTTTTTGGTATTTTATTTTTCATTATTGCTCTCCTTTAGGCTAATCTTAACGTGAGGATATATTGACATAAACTTTATAATATCAAGTACTTGATCATAATACTTTTTAGAAACCTCTATTTCATTAAATCCTTTATTCATTTCTTTTAAAATATACTGATATGTACCACTTAATTTATTGTTAATCATATCTTTATTAAATCTTCTCATATCAGAGCCTTTATATATGAATTCATCTTTGTCAATTTTATTTATTACAATTTTTCTATTCTTATAATTTTTATAAAAATTAACAATCGCTTCTAGAAATACGTATTTATCGTATTCGTTATGATATCTTTTTTCAACAATAAATTTAATAATATTATATTTATTATTACTTTCCTTTTTGATATATAATGGATGATATAAACTAACTAAACCTAATTTGTTGAATGCTCTAAATACAAAATATTGAAGCTTATAAAAAGGTATTGAATAATACTTTAATATTCTTGAAGCACATCTAAGTTCACCATTAATAACATTAAGTTTTCCAACTTCATTATTAATATAATTTCCCTCAAATACTCTATAAGTAATAAAGAAGTAATCCAAAGTTTTAACTTTTAATATGCTTGTTTCTTCACTATAATTCAACCAAAAAGGAGTATTCCATGTTAAATAATTATTTAGTACTTTACTTTTGTAAATATCTGCTTTAAAAAACGCTACATCACAATAGAGATTCCTACCAAGCCATAATAACTGAAGTGGGATCATATATTCTTTATTCTTATAATGCATATATTTTTGATTACCATTTTTATTAGAAGATTCATCCATAGTATCATTTCCACTTGGTAAATAAGCATCATAAGAATCATCTTGCTCAATAGCTTCTTTAACATGGCTTAAAACTTCATTATCCGCGAATACATCATCAGAATGCAAAACAAAAACATAGTCACCAGATATCTTATCGATAACACTTTTTATTGCATTTAATTGATCACTGTTTTCTTTATAAAAATACTTAATTCTTTTTTCTTTATTTTTTTTAATAAATTTTTCTATAACACTGATAGTATCATCAGTAGAACCATCGATTGAAATTAAAAGTTCCCAATTATCATATGATTGATTTATTATACTTTCTAAGGTTTCAGTAATAGTTATTCCATCATTATAAGTTGGCATAATTATAGTAAATTTCATAAAGATCTCCTTAGATATATAATACCATATTAAAAAGACTATTACTAGTCTATTTTAATATCCAAGCGTTACCTAAATACCTCTCTCCAGTATATCCGAATCCACCTGGATCACTTACAAGTTCGTTGTTAACAACCATTACTGAAGATCCACCACCATCTAAATTGGCAGCATTATATACACCATATTGATATAAGAAATCTGCTAGTTGTACCATTGAAAGACCACTAGATCCTTTACCTCTTCCATCAGATACAGCAAATATAACTATTCCATCTTTTCTTTGAGCAATAGCAGTTCTTGGAGCATAACCCCAACCACCATCGCCTTTCATTCCGGCTTTTTCACCATTCATTATTAAGAATGGGCCAAAACTCATACCTTCTTTCATACCTTTTTTAATAGCAGTTCTAGCATCATCGTTAGTAAGTACCAAAACGCCATCCTCATTAAAACCTATTAACTGAGTTGTATCGGATGAGCCAGAAACTATTTTACCATCTGATATTACAACTCCAGTTGGCGTTATAGCACGAGTAGCTTTATTTCTAGTAAAACCTGATGCATTAACAGCAGCAATAGCCCCATAATCCTTTGCAATTGTTGTCATATGTTGCCCACCTCTAGCATTATTTTTAGAAAGCACCATTGAAATCCTTGTTGGATCATATACAACTAACATATGAATTTTATTGTTCTTGTATTTTGTTTCAAATACTTTATATAAATCATTACCCTCATCACGCTTTAAAACTTGTTCTTCAAACTCATTATCATATTTATCTATTTTGGTAACAGTATTATTAAATCTTATTTTTGAAGTATCAGTTGTAGTATTAAAATCTTTTACAACATTTTGATGCATAACTTCATTTATAGTATCAGCATCATAAAATATATATGCTAAATATTGATGTGTTCTAGTAGTCATCGCAGTTGTTATTAACATATTTCTAAAATACGAAATAGGACCATATGTTAAGAAGAAGCATACTAATACAAAAAAGTCTAATATTACAATAGTAATCATTAATTTATCTTTCTTTTTTTTCATATTTACTCCATTTCATATGGCTCATCTTTAGAACCATCACCATTTATTACTTTTATATTGCTATCTAAATATACAACTGGTCTTATATTTTGACTTTTTACACTATAATCTGCATTAATTTGTCCATCAACACTTACAGAATATATAACATAAGCGCTTGAATCGGAAGGAGTTAATGTCATTACATCATTATAATCACGTAATGATATATCATTCATATTAAGAAGTCCTACATAAGCATTTACTTTGTTTTCATATATTGACTTATAATCAAAATCATTGTTTGATGTATATACTCCAACATACCAAGTACCTTCTACTATTTTTTCTTTATCTTCTATGCTATTATAGTATTCATTATTTAAATACTTATATATAGCTGAATTTGCAAAAACATTTTTATACTGTGTTTCAAAAACTCTTTTTGATTCTAATACACCATCAAGAACTATCTTAGTACCTATGTCATCTTGATCGATTATTTTCCATACTTGATTATTAAATGAAACATATTCATTTAATCCTTTTCCTCCTAGAGTATCAGATACTTTTTCACCAACTATATAAGGATCTTCCAAAGTACCTGATCCACCATTATAAGGAACATCACTTGAAAGAGTTATTATTGGTAACGTTTCATAATTGTGAACAACTTTAGTTTTCTTCACTTCTCCGTCCGAATTAATATAATATTGAGCTTTTTCTAAAACATTACTTAGCCAAAATTCTTTATCAGCACTAATATATCCATCAATACCACCAGTAATATAATAATCATTTATTGAAGGAATTCCAACCAAGTATTCTTTTATATCATTACAAGTAATATTTTCTAAATCAGCTATTTCATCAGTACATACTTCTGTTTTAACTAAATATGAATCGGGGCTAACGAAATTTCTATATATATTACTTTCCTCATCATTTAAATATTTGCTTATAGGGGAATCACTAAAAGTAGCAGAATTTGCTAGATTAGATGCTGTATTTGTTGCTACTAATCTAATTCTTCCATCACTTTCAATTTTTTCTAAACGCCATAGCATTCCAGAATATTTAACATAATTATTTGAACTCTCATAATTATATATAAAACCATCATCTAACTTAGATAAATCCTTATTAATATACGAATTATTAACAATTTTTTCATGTAAAAGTATAACTTCTACTTCTTCCCAATTTGAATTAGTAGAATATATTTTATAATAATGTACTAGTCTATAACCATAGTATATAATACATCCTAACATAAATAATATACTAAATATTTTAAATAATAGTTTACCTATCTTTTTACCAACCTTTTTTTCCATATCAAAACTCCTACTATAAAAGTATAGCACCTTATCAAATTATTCTCAATAAAAAGTTTTTAATAGTTTTGAAATATTATAATAAATGCATTTATACTTACCACCTTATTTTCAGTATGTTGTTCCTGAACCGTATTTTACCTTTCATTAACTACATTCTTTGTAAATAGAATTATAAAATAAAAACCTGTAATAATCAGGTTTTTAAATATTTTAATTCTGTTGTTTATAAAATTAATTGGCTTGATCAACCATACTCTTAAATTTAGAAAAGCTGGTGTTTCTATAAACTCTAAATCTTTTAATTGCAAGTTTATTATAGTCATCATACATTTTTTGAACGCCATTTTCAATAGCTAAACCATAATCATAATATTTGGATGTATACTCCAATACTTTTTTATTATATGCTCCAGTTGGATAACATATAGTCTTTACTTCTTTTCCAATTAATTTTTCTAAACCTTTCTTTGATTCTCTTAATTCATAATCTAATTGTTCAGAATTAAGACCTGTTAAGGTAGGATGTGTTTTAGTATGTGAACCTATTGAAACTAAATTAGAATCAGCAATTTCTTTTACTTGACTTTTAGTCAAATATACTCCGCCATCCGCTCCTTCAATTACATAAAGATTTGCTTTAATATTATATTTTTTTAATAAAGGGAGTACATTCGTATAAAAATCAACATATCCATCATCAAATGTTAATACAACTGCTTTTTTAGAACCAAAATCATCCATTTCTTCTACAAAAATTGTTTCATAATTATCATGAATATATTTAAGTTGATCTTCAAAATCACTTACTTTCATAAATAAATTTGCAATACCCCACGTAACATCTGAAACACCATGATACATAAGAACTGGTATCTTTTTTACATTTTCATCTTTAGACTCTAATACTATTTTTATATCAAGATTTAATTCTCTATTTTTACTCTCAATAGTTTTTAATGTTTCTTCATCTTTACAAACAATAATTTTATTAACATAATACCATTTATCTTTATTACTATGTAAATACTCTAAATAAGCAAGCAATTCATCATATTTCTTCTTGTCCGCATCAATTAAATCATTAAGAATATCACTACTATTATCATAATTATCTACATTTATATTTAAATGCTTAATAAATTTTTTTCTTTTAGAATAGTTTACTAATTCATTATAAGACTTAAACTCATTTTCAATATAATTCTTTGTTTCATAAATAATATTATCTATATTCTTATATATTTTATGATTTATATTTTCTTTTTTATATTTTGAGTATGAATATTTGGAAACATCTCTTTTCTTATAGTATATTTTTTCAAGATATTTATGAGCTGCTTTATTAGTTTCATTTATTATATTAATGTGTTTCTTTTCATCGACATCTATAGTAATATATGGATCGCGATATATTCTATCTATACTAGCTAATAATTTTATATTAGTATTTACTCCAGAATAAATAACTGACACCAATAAAAGAAAAACAACAATTAAAACAAATATCCTTACTCTTTTACTATTCATTACTACCTCTAGTATAATTTTAACACTTTTAATCATATAGTCAATAATAAAGGTAGGATTTTTCCTACCTTTAAATTCATAATATCTAAATTTTTCGATTACTTATTTTTCAAATTTTATAGTTATACTTCCATTACCTAAATCAGGTAAATTATCAATATGGCCTATTTTAGTATAACTATATGATGTATCAAACGATTTATAAAAAATTACTAAACAATTGTCTCCATATAGCATTACATCCCCAGCGTTAATTCTTTTTGGTCTTAATGAATTAGTAGGTAATGTTGTATCTAAATAAATATATTTTTCATTGCCATTTAGTTCACTCATATTTAATTCTTGAGGTAATAGACTAACAAATTTTATTGCTGTTTCATTATCTTCTAAATTAATAATATATTCTTTACCATTTATAATTGCTTTCACTGATTTAACCACCTCATTAGAATTATTTAAATTAATTTTTGATTCTTGTTGATTAGTTGGATTGCTATAATTATTATTATCACTTTTTTTAGAATTACAATAAACTAACATAAATATAAAAACAATAATCAAAAAAAATAATATAACTTTCTTCATTATTAATCAACTCCATAAATATTATAACATAGAGAAAGAGAAATATTTTATTCCCTTAATATCTTAATAGTACGATTAGTTTATTTTAGCAGTTTCTCTAATGCATTTGCATTTAATATTGTATTTGATATAAACTTTCCTTTATAAAAATTAGCCCAATTATTAAATATGCATGGTGCATTTTTT
>OMST01000045.1 GCA_900313815.1 uncultured Eubacteriales bacterium | reverse complement strand
GTAGATGATAATAACTTAAATATTAAAGTTGCTACTAGATTATTAGGTTTCTATAAATGTAATATTGATAGTTCT
Organism: uncultured Eubacteriales bacterium; assembly: GCA_900313815.1. Taxonomy (GTDB): domain Bacteria; phylum Bacillota_I; class Bacilli_A; order RF39; family UBA660; genus CAG-1000. Next base: position 5,096 of record OMST01000045.1, on the reverse strand, counting down.
ACTAGTGGACAAGATTGTATTGATAAGATAGTAAGCGGAGAAAAATATGACTTAATTTTACTAGATGATATGATGCCTAAAATGAGTGGTAGTGAAACATTAGTTAAATTAAAAGCACTTCCTGAATTTAAAACTCCAGTAGTAGTTTTAACAGCTAATGCTATTAGTGGAATGAAAGAAGAATATCTTAAAAAGGGTTTTGATGATTATTTAAGTAAACCAATTGAAAAGGAAGAATTAAATAGAGTAATGAAGAAGTATTTAAAATAATACTTCTTTTGTTTAATTTTTGATACAAAAATGACTTTTATATAAAAAATAAATATGTTATAATAAATTTAAAGTAGGTGATTGAATGAAAGATGTAACTATATTAACTAGCAATGGAGTTAATGTTGAAAAGAGTTTAGAACTTTTTGGTGACATGGAAATGTATGATGCTACATTAAATGATTTCTTAGAAGATGTAGATAAAAAAATTGAAAATCTTCAAAAGTTTAGAGAAGCTGGAGATATGCCTAATTATGCAATTGAAGTACATGCTTTAAAAAGTGATGCTAGATATTTAGGATTTGTAACTTTAGCTGATATAGCATACGATCTAGAGCTTAAAAGTAAAGCTAATGATATTATGTATGTTTATGAACATCATGATTCAGTAATACAAGAAGCTAAGAAATGTATTAATTTAGCAAATAGATATTTAGGAAGAGAAGTTAAAGAAGATCTAATTACAGATATGACAAGTGGTGGTATGCATGACGAAGCAATTTTAGTAGTAGATGATTCTAACTTAGTTGCTAACTTCATTAAGAAAATATTTGCTGATAAGTATGAAGTATATATTGCTAATGACGGAGCAAGAGCTATTGAACTAGTAAGTGGACCCAATGCTGATAAAATTAAAGGATGTTTACTTGATTTAAACATGCCAAATGTTAATGGATTTGAAGTATTAGAATATTTTAAAAATAATAACTTATTTGTTAAAATTCCAGTATCAATAATTACCGGTAATGATACTCGTGATCAAGTAGAAGAAGCATTTAATTATCCAATAATTGATTTATTATCTAAACCATTTAATGAAAGAGATATTAAACGTATTATTGAAAAAACAGTATCTAAATACTAAGAAATTCTTAGTATTTTTTTTATGAATAAAAAACAATATACTTTAATATAATATGTTAGAGGTGAAGATATGAATAGACAAAATCTTTGGTTTTTAACATTGTTTTCTTTTATATTAATACTAGGTGTATATTACATTACACTACCAAGTGAAATATTTAGTAAAAAAGGAATAGAGAGTGTCAGTAAGAATGTGGATGTAGTAGTAAGTGAGAATGATAAATTAGTTGCTTTGAGAGTTGAAAGAAATGAAAAAATAAGTTCTGTTATGGGTGAATTGCAAGAAAAGATAACATCACCATCTTCAACTACAGAAGATAAGAATGCCGCTTTTGAAGAGTTACAAATATTAAATTTAGCTAAGGGAAAAGAAACATATTTAGAAAATAAAATATTATCTGATTTTAAAATTAAGTCATTTGTAGAAATAGATAATAAAGATATTAAAGTAACTATAACTTCTAATGAACATAATAGTAAAATAGCTAATGATATTATGAAATGTATTCAAAATGAATTTAATGATAAAAAGAATATAGTAGTGAAATTTGAATCATAAAGTAACATAATATAATATAAGTCATAAATTACTTTAGAGGTGTTTATGACAGGTAATATATTAACTAAAAGAGAAAAAGATGTATTTGAACTTCTTGTTTTAAATATGAGTACTAAAGATATAGCGGATATTTTAAGTATAAGTGAAAAAACAGTTAGAAACCATGTTTCTAATGCAATGCAGAAACTTGGCTGTAAATCAAGAGCGGGTGCTGTTATAGAACTTTTGAAATTAGGTGAAATATCAATATAAAATGACTTAGTCATTTTTTATTTTATTAATCATAATATTTAATATGGAAAAGATTAAAAAATATTTCATTAACAAAATAGTTGTATGGACATTTATATTTATATTAATTTGTTTATTTTATTTTATTCCAACTAATAATAATTTTGATATTGAAATAGCTAATGATACCAAAGAATATACTTCTAATGTTGTATATTTATTAGATAATGATAATTATGTATCTAAAGTGGTAACTTATTTTGATAGTGAAAATATAATAGACGAAATAAAATCTAAAATTAATGTTTTGATTAATGGAGATTCATCCTTAAAATCATTTTATTCTTTAATACCTAAAGGTACTATATTAAAAAATGTTAAAGTTGATAAAGATACAGTATATTTAGATTTTAATAAAGAATTATTAAATGTTAATGAATATATAGAAGAATCAATGATAGAAGCGATAGTATGGACAGTTACAGAAATTAATGGAATTAATAATGTTTATATATCTGTTGATAGTGAAACTTTAAAAGAACTTCCTAATTCTCATCAAGAATTACCTGTTCCTTTAACAAGAAATTATGGAATAAATAAAAAATATGATATTAAGAATTTTAATGATTTAGATAAAACTATAATATATTTTTCAAAAAGTGATGGTGAAAATAATTATTATGTTCCAGTCACTAAGATAAGTAATATGAATAGCGAGAAAATAGATATAATAATAGAAGAATTAAAAAGCTCTATAAATGCACAAGATAATCTTAATGGATTTATACCTAATAATTTAGAATTAGTTAGTAGTGAAATAGATAATAATAAGATGAATTTAGTATTTAATAATTATATATTTAATGATTCATCGAAGAAGGTAATATTAGAAGAAGTTAAATATTTATTATCAGAATCTGTATTTGCTAATTATGATATTGATGAAGTTATATTTAGTACTGAAAGTGATAAAAATATTACTAGAGTGGTAAAAAAATAGAAAAAGTCTTGAAAAATGGCTAATAATGTTGTATACTTTACTAGTCAATTCAAGTTGTCCTCGTAGCTCAGCTGGATAGAGCAACGGCCTTCTAAGCCGTCGGTCACACGTTCGAATCGTGCCGAGGACACCATATTGAAATAAAGATATCTTTTTATAAGATATCTTTTTTTGTAAATAAATATTGTTTTTTAATCTATAAGTTTTTAATAGTGATATAATACTAAATAGTGATGATATGAAGAATAAAGGTTTTACATTAGTTGAATTATTAGCTGTTATAGCTATTTTAGCAATACTTATTATAATAGCTCTTCCTAGTATAGTTGATATGTTTAATCAAGCAAAGAAAAACTCTTTTTTAATAGAAGTAAAGGAAATATATAATACTGCTAAATCAAAGTGGATAAATGATTCACTTGGTGAGAGTAAGGAAAGGATTTATGCAAGAAGTAATAGTGAAGTATGTTTAAATCAATTAGTTTTAACTGGAAGAAAAGAAATTGAATATTATATAAAAATAAGTAAATCAGGAAATGTTATTGAATACTATGCTACTGATGGTACATATGGATTTAAGTATGTTGGATTGAATTTAGAAGAAACAGAAATCAAAGATGCATTTAGAATGGATGAGTTAAGTGAAGATGATTATTTTGAAATAAAATGTAATGGTATTCTAATAACTGCTAATACTATACCGGATGGTGCTGATTTGTTAATGCCTCAATATAATCCTTTATCAGAAAATGAAACTTTCTTGAGAACAAGAATTCTAAAAAGTAAGATTGAAAAAATAACAATTACTAATAGTCTAGAAGGACATACTAAAAATAATACTAATTGTTTTGATGCTGGTAGTTATGGAAAAGGAAAAATACTTTCATGGGTAGAAGATAAAGATTCAAATGGTTTATATGAAATAACAATTGGTAGTGAAGAAAAAATATTTCCTAATAGTTGTCTTGGGTTGTTTGCTCAATTAACTAATTTAAAAGAATTAAATGGATTAGAAAACATAAATACTTACAATTGTCCAACTATGGCTTATATGTTTTATCAAGATAAAAATCTTACTAGTTTAGATGTAAGTCATTTTAAGACTAAAAATGTTGAACAAATGAATTATATGTTTCATGGTTTACAGAAAATCACATCATTAGATTTAAGTCATTTTGATACAAGTAAAGCTATTAATATGTCAAATATGTTTAATGATTGTGGAAGTTTAAAAACTCTAGATGTAAGTAGTTTTAATACATCAAAAGTAACTAATATGTCTAATATGTTTTCTAGATTACAAACAATTAAAACGCTTGACTTAAGTAATTTTGATACATCAAATGTAGTTGATATGAAATATATGTTTTATTATGATACTAGTTTAAAAAGTATAAATGTAAGTAGTTTTAATACATCTAACGTAACACATATGCAGTTTATGTTTTATAACACAAGATTAAAAACTTTAGATGTAAGTAATTTTAATACCTCAAAGGTTAGAAATATGGAATGTATGTTTGATAGTTTATATAATATAAGAATTCTAGATTTAAGTAATTTTGATACATCAAATGTAGTAAATTTTGATAATATGTTTCAAGCATGTAATAAACTTGAAAAAATATATGTCGGTGATAAATTTATTTTAAATTCAAACAGTACGTCAAGAAGAATGTTTTGGGGATGTAAGAAATTAAAAGGTGGAAGTGGTACTGCATGGAATGAAAATAATATTACTGGAACTTATGCTCATATTGATGGTGGGGTAAGTAATCCTGGATATTTTACAAGTAAATAAAAGTAACTTTAATAGTTACTTTTTTATTACATTAGAGTTTGCTAAAGTAATGGGCTGGAGTAGAAGTGGGTTAGATAGATCATGAATTTTAGAACTATAATCTAATCCGTCATAAAAATAAAAATATTTTATATAGAAATCATTCAAAACAGTCAGTACAAGGAGTGGACATAGTAATACAAATACAACGCTAGCTGTATATACTTTCCAACTAGAGTCTAACAAGAGATTAAGTGCAGATTTATTTGATAATCTTATAAATAGTTAGTTGATCTATGGCACTGTTTTAAGGCACTGATTTTTGATTATAAATATCTATAGAACAATATGTAATTAAGAATTGCTTGTAAATAAAAGGAATAAGCGACTTT
>OMST01000068.1 GCA_900313815.1 uncultured Eubacteriales bacterium | reverse complement strand
TATTAACTATGAAGGAGATTTTTTAGAAAACAAAAAAATTACAACATATGATTGTAAAATAGATGGAGCATATGTAAAAAAATAAAAAATTAATATGTTCAATGGACGCATACTAGGCATGTTGAGTGTATTTGTCTTTTAGAAAGGAAGTAAAAATGAAAAAAATATTTATATATTATAGTTTAAGTGGTAATGGTGATTTAGTAGCAGAATACTTATCTAAAAAAGATATTGATATTAGAAAAGTAAATACTAGTGAAACTTTATCTAAAAATATGGTTTTAAGAATAATTACTGGTGGTTTTAAAGCTATGATTAATTATAAAGATAAACTAGTTGGTTTTGATAATGACATTGCCAGTTATAATGAAATAATTATAGGTTCTCCTATATGGAATTCTAGATTATCTTCTCCAATTAATAGTGTTTTAGATAAAATAAATTTAAGTAATAAGAAGATTACATTTATATTATATAGTGGAAGTGGTAAAGCTATTAAAGCTCATGAATTAATAAATAAAAAATTTAAAGCTAAAATAATAGATTTAAAAGAGCCATTACGCAATAAAGAAGAATTAAAAAAATTAAATAATTATTAGACTCATTTATTTATGAATGAGTCATTTTTTATTTTATAGAATAAAATATTATAAAAAGATTATTTTTGTTTAAAAGGAGGATGAATGTGCCCAGATATAAATATACTAAAATAGCAAGTATAATAGGTGTTTTAGTAAATATATTTCTTATGATTATTAAATCATTAATAGGATTTGTTACTAAAAGTCAGTCTATGATAGCAGATTCATTTATCAGTGTTGGTGATATATTTTTTTCTTTAATGACATATATTGGAAATAAAATATCAAGTAAATCTTGTGATAAAAAATATAATTTTGGATATGGTAAAGCAGAATATATATTTTCTATAATAATTTCTATATCAATGATATTTTTATCATTAAATATTTTTAAAGATTCTATAATTGTAATAATAAATAAGAATAAATTAACTTATTCAATATGGTTAATAATTATATGTATTATTTGTATAATATCCAAATTAATTTTATATTTATATACTAATTATTTATATAATAAATATAACAATTTATTAATGAAAGCTAGCTCCAAAGACCATTTGAGTGATGCTGTTATCACTTGCGTTAATTTAATATCATGTGTTCTATCTAAATATGGTTTATATTATTTTGATGGTGTAGTAGGGGTAATCATTTCTATTTGGGTATTTAATATTGCAATTAAATTATTTAGGGAAAGTTATGATATATTAATGGATAAATCAATACCTATTAATATTAAATTTAAAATATTATTATTAATTAATAAATATTCAGATATTAAAAAAATTATTAATTTTAGATCTTTTCCAGTTGGATATAAATATTTAATAACATTTACTGTATTTATTGATGGAAAACTATCAATTTATGAAGGCAATAATATAGTAAATAAACTAGAAAATGAAATTATATCTAAAATAAATGAAATTAGTTTTATAATTATTCAATTAAATCCAATATAAAAGATTCTTAATATAAGAATCTTTTAATACCACATATTAGTTAAATTACCATCCTCTTCGTAATATGAATCCATTAATACTATATGAGGAAATTCAGATAAAAATGATTTTTTGGTTTCTTTTGTGATAACAACTCCTCGTTCATCATACCATATTGCTTGTGCCACATAATAATATTCATCATCCATGCCAATTAACATTCCTATATGGCCGCCTAGTTTATTACTATGAAGTAAATCACCAACTTTAATTTTACCAGATTCCATCAATTGAGTTGAATTAGCAACTTGTTTACTAATATCAGTAAGATCTCTATTTTCAGAATATCCAGAACCTATATCTCCAACATCATATCCTGCATTTAGAAGAGCCCATGTAACAAATCCACTACAGTCAAGGCCATTATCCATAGTTTTATCTACATATATACTGTATAATGGGCATCCCCAAACTTTAGGTTCTTTACTTGATTTGGCAATACTTTCGTATCTATTAGTATTTAAATATAATCCTATATGATAATACCTTCCTTCACCATCTATTTTATTAATTTCAGTTTCAGACATACTACCATTTTCATTAAAGTAATTAATTCTATAAGGAAATTCCAATGTAAGAAATCTTGCTGCTTCTACTGCTGCTGCTCTAGTTTTAAATCCAACATCATGTACTCTTGTATATAATATTTCATCTAATAAGTCATTTTCTTCTGAACTATATTTTTCGCAAGGTAAAAATTTCTTTTTAAAATCATAATCTTTAGGTTTATTTACAATTAATGAAGTAGATATTATTTCCATATCGGTAGTTTCATTATTGTAATTAGCACTAATAATAGCTTTTCCATCATCAACTGTAATAATATTTTTATTTTCTATTTTTACAACATTAGTATCACTAGATACAAATGTTATTTTAGGATTTTTACCTATATAATCATAGGTATAATTTATTTTATATTTGTTATCACTAGGTAAATATTGTTTTTCTTTATCAAATTTAAAATTGAACACTATACTTTTTTTATTATTATATATTATATTATTTTTCTTTTTAATATACAGATTATGTTTTGAAGAGTCATAATCAAATACACATTCTTTATCATACGCTTTAACCCATAGTTCAGAATCTAGAGTAGGGGTAGTATCACTATCAGTAAGCATACAATAAATATTTTTATTTCCAGATGATAAAACAAAGTGTATTTCATTATCTAAAACATAAATGTTTTTTACACTAAATCTATTAAATATTAAATATACAATTATTAGTATAAATATTAATAATAGAGCATTTTTTACCCATTTTTTGAGTCTTCTTTTTTTGCGCTTTCTATTATTTTTAATATATTTAATAGCATATTTTAATCGATTAAAAAATGTATATTTCTTTTTCATATATTTATATTCACCTTGTATCTTAATTATATTATAACAAAAAAAGATATTATAATAAATATCTTTTTTATATACAATTAGCGACTTCTAGATTCAGCATTTTTGCATCTAGAGTTACTTTTTGCATTACTTCTAGAATTAGATCTACTATTGCTTCTAGAAGTAGACTTTGATCTAGAATTTGCTCTAGCGTTTGCCAATTTTATCACCACCCACTATTATTATGGTTATAATTACTTTTTAAATGTATATTATTTAAATATGAGAATGGAAATATTTGGTCCTTTATTTTTATCTTTACTAGCAGGATTAAGTACAATGATAGGTACATTATTTATATATATTAAGTTTAGAAATAAAGATAAGTTTATAATATTTTCTTTATCATTTTCTTTTACTATTATGATATTGATTTCTATATTTGACTTAATACCTCAATCACTTACATATTTATTAAATTATTATAAATTTAATGGAATTGTATTCTTTATTGTTTGTTTTATAATTGGATATTATATTGTTATTATTTTAAATAAAATGATTAGGAACAATGATACATTATATAGAATAGGTATATTGAGTACTATTTCACTTATGTTACATAATATTCCTGAAGGGATTACTGTATTCATGAGTAGCTATGTTAACATTAAACTGGGTTTAAAGCTATTTTTAGCTATTTTAATGCATAATATCCCTGAAGGAATATCAATAGCTATTCCAATATACTATAGTTCTAATAGTAGACGAAAAGCGCTTATTTTTACATTAATATCTGGTATAAGCGAACCTTTAGGAGCATTAATATCATTTTTATTTCTTAAAAACTATATAAATCACTTATTTATATCATTAATTTTATCATTTGTATCGGGATTAATGATATCTTTATCAATGAATGATATATATCAAGAAATTAGATATGATGATTATAAATATATTGGATATTTAAGTGGAGTAGTGGGGTTTATTATATTAAATTTAATAATATAAATTTATTATTAATTTCCCCTACTATCCAAAATGGAATAGGGGGAGTAGTAAATTTTATTACAATTACAATTATCTTATGTTTTACTATTTATTATTTCTATTCGAAGAAATATTTAAATTACTCTAATAATTATTATTAAAATCTTAATTATAATTACTTTTTTTAATAATTAGACCCCTATTCATGTTTCATAGAAAAAGAGGGGAAGTATAGAATTTGATTTGAGATGAATAACTATTCAAAAAAACAATTCTCGATTCCCATTAGAGAAATATATTTTTTCTTTAAGATGAATAATTACTCATAAATCGATATGTCGATCCCAATTGGCAAATATATATATTTAATAATATATAATATTCAATATATAATAATAATTAAATATTTATATTTATTATTATAATAATACATATATGTATATTTATATAATTGAATATTTGAAAACAATAAAAAAAGATATACTTTTTTTATTATAATATATCTTTTTATATTAAGAAGTTAACATAACATAAATTATCGGAAGTTGATATTATACCTTTCTTGATTCAATTTCAGCCATTTTATTTAATACTTCAGAAGCATTATCCTTATTTATTTCTGTATAGCCCAATTCTTTTAAAGCTTGTATCTTAACTGTATTTAATTGTTGAGTTCTACTTAATTTTTCTTCTTTATCATTTTCAATTTCTTGAACAAATCTATTATGAGATTCGGTTAATTTAGATCTAGATGCTCCTCCGTTATTATATAAATTAAATGCGGTAAATACTATACTTTCTAATATAAATTGCTTTGTTTCATTAAATTTAAATTCATTTGGATTAGTAAATCCAGTCTTCTTTGATAAGTACCCAAATATATACTTGATTTCTGGAACATTATCTAGTGATTGAAGCACATGATATAAATATAAGAACGTATAGTAAGTATCTTTTGTTTTTTCTTCTGCAAATTTTTCTTTAATTAAGAATATAATATCATTTAATAATTCTTGTTCCTCTTTAGTTAAATTTTTAAAATTAAATACTTGAGAATTAATATCTTTTACATTTTGATTTAATTTACTTTCTACATTTTCTAAATATTCACTAGTTACTTTAATTTGTTTTAACGTTTCATCATTTCCATCTTCAATATCTAATAATTTTAATAATAAAATTCTTTTTTCTTGTGGCCATTTATTTAATGAATCTAATTCCAAATAATTATAAATCATTTGTCTAGATACTCCTAAATATTTGGCTAATTTTACTTTAGAAATTCCAAGTTCACTTAGTAATTTATTTAATTCTTCCATATAATTACTCTCCTCTACTCTAATCTTACAATATAATTGTATAACACTTTACATTTCCTTGTCAATAAAAAAATAAAAAACAATTAAGTTTTTTATTTTAAATACCATAGTTCTTTACCATCTTTGAAAACTTGCTTAATTATGCCACCCATAATACATTGTTCTCCTAAATATACAACACATGCTTGTCCAGGAGTTACTGCTTTTCCATCTGTATATTTAACTCTTATTTGATTATTATCCAAATATTCAATTGTTACTGGTATATCTTCACTTCTATATCTGAATTTTGCCGTAGCAAAAGTTGGGGATTTATCTGAAATACGATTAACATCTTCAATAATGGCTTCATCAGATAATAAATATTTGGAGTCACTTCCATATGCAATATATAATGTATTTGTTTTAGAGTCTTTACCACATACATAATGTCTTTTTTCATCACCTGAAAGTCCTACATTTCTTCTTTGACCAATAGTGTAGTTCATAAGACCATTATGTTCCCCTACTTTCTTTTTAGTCTCAACATCAATGATATCGCCTTTTTTACCTTTTAAATAATTAGAAACAAATCTTTGATAATTTCTTTCTCCAATGAAACATATACCTGTTGAATCTTTTTTATCAGCAACTGGGATATTATTATCACGTGCTATTTTTCTTACTTCTTCTTTATTTAAATGCCCTATAGGGAAAAGTACATCTTTTAATTGCTCTGGAGTAACTTGACTTAAAAAATATGTTTGATCTTTGTTATTATCAATACCTCTTAATAACCTATTACCTTCAATTCTAGCATAATGACCAGTTGCTATTTTATCAGCACCAAGTTTTTTAGCTTCTTTTTTAAATAAATCAAACTTTATATATTTGTTACACATTATATCTGGATTAGGGGTTCTTCCCTTCTCTAATTCATTTAAGAAGTATTTAAAAACATCATCCCAATATTCTTTTATAAAATCAACTCTATATAAAGGAATATTTAATTCATCACATACATTTTTGGCATCTCTATAGTCTAATTCTTGAGGGCATACATCTTCAGTAATTCCTTCAGCGTCATTATTAATATTAGAATCCCAGTTTTTCATAAAAAGACCAACAACTTCATAACCTTGTTGTTTTAATAATAAAGCTGCTACTGCAGAATCTACCCCACCACTTATTCCTACTACTACTTTCATACTACTTTTCCTTTCGACACGTACATTATACTACAAATTTAATAATATTTGAACAAATATATATTTCAAATAAACTACTTAATATTAATGAAAATGATAATATTACATATATATAAATATAATTAATAAAGAAAGATTTATAATTTATTTGTCTATTATTTCTATATGCATTCAAGGATTTAATAGAAAAATTAATACTATAATAACTTAATAATAAAAATATAGTTATATTTATAATACTATTTAAAGATAAAATTAAGGCATATAAGACACCTTTAATTTTAAATGTCCAAATTATTGATGTTATCATAAAACCAAGTGAAATGCCTTTAAAAGCTATTAAAAATAATGACATAAAACTAAATATAAATAATATTCCAAATATCCAAATAAAAAAGCTATATCTTAAGTTATAAAATATACTTTTAATAAGAGAATTAGTATAATTAAAATTACCATTATTAATTAAATCAATATAATTAATATAATTAAATTTAATATTTTTATTCTTAATCATTAAAAAACTTATTATACCCAGTAAAAATCCAATAAATAATGTCACTATTAGTATTTTTAATATTCTAGATTTAATTATTTTCATACTAAATTATATTTATTCTTTATTTTTTTATGACAATATATTATAATTATTATGAGGTAAAAATTATGGCAAAGAACAAAAGAAAAGATATTTGGAAAAAAGTATTAGTTTGGACTATGTTAATTGCTATGGTAGCTAGTTTATTTACTTATGCACTATATGCTTTACTAGGCTAATATCTAAAATAATTATTAATATTAAAATCCCAATTACTATTGGGATTTTATATTGTAAAAAGAGAAATCTATTTCTTATTTTCTGTTTGATTTTTTTAATAAATCTCTGATTTCTTCTAGTAATTTAACATCAGCTGGTTTTTCTGGTTTTTCTTCTTTTTTAGGTTCTTCTTTTTTCTTCTTAAGACTAGTCATTTTATTAATAGCTTTAATCATTAAGAATACACATAATGCAATAATTAAGAAATCAATTATATTTTGAATAAATAATCCATAATTAATTACTGCATCTTTTACTTTAATAGATAATGTACTAAAGTTAATTCCGCCAAGTAATAAACCTATTAATGGCATTAAAATGTTATCTACTAATGAACTAACTATTTTGCCAAAAGCTCCACCAATAATAACACCTACAGCTAAATCAATTACATTTCCTTTAGAAATGAATTCTTTAAATTCTTTAATCATATATTCCCTCCAGTGAAATTATACAATAATATATATATTTTTTCTAGTATATTTTGCAAAATAAAAAGAGCTATTGCTCTTTATATACATCTGGTGGACCGTTAGGGATTCGAACCCTAGACCCATCGATTAAGAGTCGATTGCTCTACCAGCTGAGCTAACGGTCCAGATAAAAAT
>OMST01000019.1 GCA_900313815.1 uncultured Eubacteriales bacterium | reverse complement strand
TTAATATAGTTTGAAGCACCTATTCTATCTTCTCCAACTTCAGCCATCATATTAATACTGTTGATATTAATTTCATCTTCAGTAGCATCATCAAATAATCCTAATGAAAGTCCAGTAAAGAAGTTAGATGCGGTTTGTTCCCAGAATGGTTCCGCTTTATTATTAGGATCTATCAATATATTACTAGCTAAGTCTTGTAAAAGTTCATTAGCTTTATCAACATTTCCTTCTTTATATATTCTATATGGATAACTAAATGGATTCCATGCAGATCCTTCTTTAGGATCACGGAAATTTATTAATATAATTTTATATCCTTTTTCTTTTAGTAATTCACCGCAAGCTTCATATAACTCACCTTTAGGGTCAGTTACAATCATACTTTCACCATGACGACCTAATATCTTAATTAATGGAAACATAAATGCTTGAGTTTTACCTGAACCAGAAGCACCCATAATTAGTGCATGAGGTTCTCCACTATCATCAACCCATGCATCTTTTCCATCATTTATAACAGGAATACCACCAGCATCATAAGTATCATCTTTTAAGTGAACTTTTTTAATGCCACGATCTTTTTTCATATCTTTTTCACTCATTAATTTAGAATATCCATCAGCTTTTACTTTTTTCTCTGTAGTTATTCCAAATCCTTCTTCTCTATCAAAAAAATAAGAAGAAGAGGCTGCAAAAGAAGCTATTACTCCTATAATCCAAAACACTATAGTAGCAAGTAAATACTTAGATGAAAAAGCTGGAAGAGGATTTAATCCACTAAATTCATTATTGGATGTAACGCTTCCTAAATTAACAACTACTATTGCAACTAAATAAAATAAAAACAAACAAAATACAATAAATATTACTATATCTTTAAGTTCGGCTCTAAATTTAAATTTCAATTTATTCACCCCAATCAACAATATTATACAATATATATATAATATTTTTCAAATATTATTTTAAATCTTTAAAATCTAAATAAACAGTATAATTCATAATACTTTTTTCTTTAAAGGCATATTCATTACCATTTTTAGTTCTAATTAAATATACTCTATATTCTCTTTCTTCATCAACACGATATTCTTTTATTTCATCATCATAATAATTTGATTCAGAAAGTCTTTGCAATATTTCTTCATATTCTGAATATGATACTCTTTTTCTATATTCCTCATCTAACATCTCATAAGAAGATTTTTTATCATATAATGTAGCAGCTATAAATTCAGAATAATACTTATCTATAATATCTCTATCACCCACATATATACTTGTAATAGAATTATCATTATTTTTAACAATATAGTATTTTTTTTGTGATGCATTTTCTCTTACTTTAGCAAATATAAATATTGATACTGCTAATATTATAACTACTATTATTATAATTTTATCTTTATTTTCTTTCATGGATTAACTCCTTATATTCAGTACTACTGCAAGGTATAACATCATATGTCATATTCTTATAATCAACATTTATTATTAAATAATAATCTGTAACAAATTTATCACCGGTAATTTCTTGTTTATAAATACTACCATACATATAGTATCTATTTGTAGTTTTTCCATAACTTTTTTGATACATTTTTGATATCTTATAAACTATTTCACCATCATAGTTAAAATCAAGTGAAACCTTATCAAAAACATTATTGTTATCTATTTCGTGTTCTAAAATATAATTCTTATTTAATAAATTTAATACCTTATTTGAATTCATATTATTTACACTAGTAATAAATATATTAGCACAATTACTTACAGTGAAAAATGCAGAATGTTCAGTAGTAAGATTAATATTATAACCTGTTTTTTCTTGAATATTTTGTTGTTTCTTTTTTTCAACAATAATAAGCAAGAATAGTGCAACCACTAATACAATTAAAATTATAATTGAATATTGTTTCTTTCCCATTAGTTGTCCTCCATATTATATTGATCTACTTTATCTCTACCAAGTCCACATCCATTTTCAACATATGGTAAATATTTATTATTTGCTTTATTACCACGTCCAGGACATGATGTTTCTTTTGCTTTAGGTCTTTCAAAATCATAACAGAATTTATGTCCCATTTCATATGCAGTATGATTTCCAATCATATAACTATATTCACTACGAGTTTTTAATTCTGCAAGGAAGAAATCTAACTGACAAGGCAATGATGATAAATATGCATCACCGCAATAATTATGAAGTTTAGTAAGTCTAGTATTATGCCATTGACATATACCATTACTTGTACCACCATCACCTGGAATATTTGTTCTAAAGTCAGATTCGCTTTCTATATTTGCCATTATTCCGGCAACAGCATTTTTAGAAAAACCAGTTGCTAAAAGAGATAAACAAACTGATTGTTTATTATCACTTCCTTGAACATATTTAATATGAGCATAAGATGTTGGTCTAGGATTATTAAGATCTACATATTTTGCCGGATCCACTCTTGTAGAAGCATCACTAAATAATTCAAAATGCAAATTAGCATACAAAGAACCAGTATTTCCTATCTTACCAATTACTTGTCCTTTTTGAACTGTATCACCTTCAGATACTGTTATACTATTCTCATCTAAATGAGCATATAAAGTAAATTTACCATTAGGATGAGATATTTTAACATAGTTACCATATCCAGAATCACACTTAACAGGTGTTACTTCAGCTACCATTTGAACATCTATTTCATCACTATTAAATCCAAATAATGTTCCACCAGTTTCACGAGCACAATCGCATTTAACAGATACTACTTTGCCATCATCGACGGCAATTACATTATCTACTCCTGGATCGCTGTCAGTTACATAATCTATGCCATAATGCATTGTTCCATCACTTTGCATACCATATGTTTTAGTAATAAATGTTCTTGGAGGCTTACCATCTGCAATTACTATATCATCTTTAGTAGTCGTATCAGTACTTCCTACTGGTGAATATATACCATCAGGTGAGTATGTATCAGGTAATATTGTCGTGCTTCCACCACTGCTTCCACCGCTATCATCGCCATCACCACCAACTATATATTTAGTTAATCCAAAATGATCTAATATTATGAAAGTAATACCACAGATTGTACCAAATATTAATAAGAAGGCAAAAATAATAACGACTGCCCAAAATATTATTTTAATTTTTAATAATAGAGCACTAGAAGATGCTTTTTCAGCAGCAGCACTTGCAACAGCGTCTTTTGCCTTATCTGCCGCAGCTTCCTTTGCTTTCTCAGCAGCCACATCTTTAGCTTTATCTGCCGCAGCATCAGCAGCGCTTTCCTTAGCCTTGTCTGCTGCTCCTTCTTTAGCTTTATCTGCCGCAGCATCAGTAGCGCTTTCCTTAGCACCTTCTTTAGCTTTATCTGCTGCAGAATTACTAGAATCTAAGCCATTATCTTTATCACCAAGTTCGTTTTTGTCACTGCTTCCCGGGCCCGATTCTGGCTTTTCCACATTATCATTAACTCCCTGATTACCAAAATTAAACTTTTCTCTATTATTTATTCTATCAATGTCTGCTTGATTATATCTTTGTTGACCATAGGAAAAACCACGGTCATAACTTTCCGTGTTAAGTTCATTTTCACTAGTGCTGACATTATCTTCAGGCTCTGACTCTTCTTCAACTTCCTCATCAGATTCTTCTTCTGAATCTACATTATCATCCAAATCATAATCGTCATCATCGTCATCATAATAATCATCATCATCGTCTTCGTCGTCTAAATTGTCAGCTAGTGTTGTTTCATCATCAATATAATCTTCATCATTCATAGATAACTTCCTTATAAAATAAGGAGGACTATATTATAGCCCTCCTCCTGAACCAAACGAATCTAATTCTTGTTGTGTTGCTATAACATTAATGTGCATTCTTCTTTGACCGCACACAAACAATGCTTGTCCTTGACTATATCTCTTAATACTATCTTTTTCTCTTTCATTTAAATCAACAAGTTTTGATAAATCTTCAACTGCTTGCTTTCTAAGTCCCATTACTAAATAGTAAGAAGCATTATCAAATATTGCTTTACCATGAACAACTACATTTGGAGCAGCAAAATCTGTAGGTTGTTGAGTAATAATAATTGTTCCAGTATTATACTTACGACTACGTCTTTGAATACGAGCTAAGAACTCAGCTCCTAATGTATTTTGATCTGCTAAAAGCATATGTGCTTCATCAACAAACAGAATTGTATTAATAGTTCTATCTAATGTTAATCCCCATGCATACTTTAATATGTTGAAGAATAATGCATTTCTAATATTATTATCAGCATTCATAATATCTTTAATATTGAATACTATGAAATCAGCAGAACTATCAATTGTTGTCTTTCCGTTGAAATAATATCTTAATTCATTAGTAAGAGGTCTAACCTTAATTTCTAATTTTTCCATTACTTCTCTTTCACGAGTACGTTCAGTCATTGATAATAATCTACCTTTGATAGTTGCATATACATCATCAAATGTAGGATAATCATGAGCTTCTATTTTAGAAAAATCAGTATTGAAATCTATTTTATATCTCTTATATGTATCTTGAACTACTTCACTAAATAGCGTTAATACATCCTCTTCTATATCGGGACTATAGTATTTCATAAATGCTTTTAGTGTTTGTAATGTACTTGTTAATATAGCATAACCATTATTTTGTCCATCTTCTTCATCTGCATCAGCAACAACTTCTAGTGGGTTAATCATACCATAATCTCCACCACGACCTAAATCAATGAAGTCACCACCATATAATCTAGTCATATCAGCAAGTTCACCTTCAGGGTCTATTGCTACAATTTTATGACCATTTCTAATATTACTTCTTAATAATATTTTAGCTGCTGTTGATTTACCACTACCAGACGTACCTAAAATAATTAAGTTAGCATTATTTCTATTATTTTCTTTAACTTCTTTATATAAGAATTGATTAAATAATATTACACCACCAGAATAATCTACACCTAATAAGCAAGATAATCCTGGGTCCTTGATACTATCGAATACAAATGGATACATCGCTGCCATAGTAACAGATGGAATTGGAGTTCCTACTCTTTCCTCTATATCATTAGCATCAAATATAGGTAACATACTCTTTAAGATTTTTTCTTGTTCAAATCTTAAAACTACGCCTTTCATACCCATTGCATCTAAATAATTTCTAATATCAACTTTCTTTTGCTCTAATTCTTCATGAGAATCAGCAGAAAGCATTATATGCATTTGAAAATCAAATATTCTTGCACCTGTTGCAACTAACATCTGAACGAATTCTTCAATACTTTCATAGTCTTGACGAATCTTTTCTTGCATAGTTCTTTCACGTTCATTTTGATATCTTACTTTTAAATCAGCTATTTCTTTATCTAACATTTTTGATAAAACTGAAAATGCTATAGGAATATGCTTAATACATATTTTAATTCCTGAAACTTGAGATAAATTTGCTAAATATCCTTCACCTATTGAAGCGGGATAACTTATAACTGTTAATATAGAACAATACTTATTTCCAATAATAAATTCAGACGCTTTAAACTCAAGTCCCTTAGGAGCTATTTGACTTTTAAAATTCATACTCATAAGCTCATCACCGTCCCAAAATTTGTTGATGATCCATCATTCATAAATCCATCAAGCAATGTTCTTAAATCATCGTTACTTACTTGAGTAGATTGAAGTCCAGCATTAGCTAGTCCTGAAACCAAATTTTGTATTCTTTTTTGAATAATTTCAGGTCTTTTATCTTTAAATAATATAAAGTATTCAGTATCAGTAACACCTATTTCTTTACCCATAAATAAATTAGCTTTATCTATATCTTCTCTTACCAATTTTCTAATTGAAGGATATTGAACTTGATTATATAATAATTTTAATTGAGCTAAATATATATTAATATCAACTGGTCTATCACTGACAATTAACCAAAATGGATAATCTAAAGTATTATAGAAATTTCTTAGATTAAATATAGCATTACTTTGAGAATCATAATCTAGTATAAATATGTTTCTAGGTCTTACTTTAACACCAGTAACACGATACCCATTATCCAAAACAATTTCTCCATTTTGAATGCTATTAACAGGTAACCAGTTTTCTGCATATTTAGCAGCAGCACTATTTATTTGTGGCTTTTTGTTCTGTGTCTCCGACATAACTAGCACACCATCCTCTCCAATAATATATCTTTTGACTAAAAATATATAAAATTATTTCCCTTATCAAAACTCTTACGTTATGATAATTAGGTATAGGAACTACTAAGAATATAGCTCCAATTGTTGGCACTATTTTTAGTACTGTCATGAGTAATGTATCATCCTTTAGAATAACAAATAGCAATATAGAAACTAATATTCCACTACCAAGAATTACCATATCTATTTCATGAAATAATCCAAAGTATAATTGACTCTTTTTACTATTTGCAGGAATTATGTATTGATTCATGGATTATTACCTCCATTTCTTCTACCAGTATATCTTTCCATTAATCTTTGATGTTCTGCTGCTGTTGTATCATGTCTACCAGTCTCTTGTTGAGTTCTAGTAGTATGATCGTTTTCAACTTGTTGTGTATTTCTAGTATTTGTAGCTTCTTCAGTTTGAGTATTTGTTGTATGATCATTTTCTATTGTTTGCATATTAGTTGCATGATCATTATCTATTGTTTGTTGTCTTGATTCTCTTTCAGCTTCAATAGTTTCTATTCTTCTTTGATGAGCTTCTTCTGATTGAGTTCTACGAGTTTCTAAATGTTCTATTTGTGTTCTTTCGGTAACAACAGCACTTTCGTGTACTGTTTCATATTCTTGTGTTGCAAGAGTTATTACTTCAGCATGACGACTCGCAGCAGCTCTTTCAGCAGCATTGGCTTGTTCAATAGCGTGTGCCCTATCTGCACTGCTAGTTGCGGATTGAGCATCCATTCTAAAATGTTCAGCCGCTTCCTTAAATTGATTATATTCAACATCATTATCAGCAGCAGTTCTAGCAAATGTTTCTGCACTAGATCCATATTGAATACCTGCTCCTGAATCTATATTTTTAAATTGACTAGATACTTGTGACTGCATAGTTTGTTCTGCAACTTGTAAAGCTTGTTGATGTTGTTGAATCTGATGATTTAGGTTAGCTGTAACAGTTTGGTGCTGATTGTTAGCAGCAGTAATTTTTCCTTGAATATCAGCATCAAGAGTGGCTTGTGCTCCTTGATATCTTACATTTTCTGCATTTACTGCTCCTTCATATCTTGTTGTTTCAGCATTTACTGCTCCCTCATGTCTTGTAGCTTCAGCATTTACTTCACCTTGATATCTATTAGTTTCAGCATCAACTGCTCCTTGATGTGTTACATTTTCATTTCTTATAGCAGCATTAGTTCTAGCAGCTCCCATATAATTTCTTCCAGTTGCTTCTCTGATTCCAAATCCTATATTAGAGCGAAGCGTTCCACCTCTATCTGCCATTGTTTGGACACGATTACGTGCTGCTTGTCTAACGCCATTAGCCGCTCTTAAGTTGTCAGCAATATTTTGGCCTCTTGAACCTGCTCTTGCACCTGCAATTCCACTTCTTAGAGCATTATAAGCCATTGCTCCTCTGCTTAGACGATTATCAGGATTATTTAAATTATGTGCACGGCCTGCTTGAACTCCATCACGGATACCTCTAGCAAGCCCAGCAGCTCCAGTTGCAACTCTTCCTGGAATTCCCCAATTTCCATGGGTTAAGTCCTTTAAGAAACTACCAAATCCACCACTATTTTGAGATAATTTAGTTCCTAATACTGAATCTATAAAGCTTGGTAATTCTTTTGCCATTTTATATCCAGCTACAACTATCAAGATCAGCAACATATATCTAGTAAATCCTGTTGATATATTATTATCATCGTATAAATCTGATATATTTGTCCACGCTTTAGTTATTAATGCTGTTACAAATAACATACCACCAATTCTAATAAATAAGTTAACATATATACTACCTAACATTTTCAAGTATTTTTGCCATTTATCAGATTTCCATCCATCTTTTATAATAGTAATAATTGCTATAGGGGCAAGTATTTGTAAAATAATTAATTTAAATGCACGTATTCCAATTTCAATAGCTATAGTAATAAGAGTATATACTAAATACAGACCAACAATAGTACTTAATATAGGATATTGATAATCTATTGTATCAGCACCAACAGCTCCATCTTCACCCCAATCACTTCTATCATTATCAATGATATTAATATCCAGAGCAACCCCTGGTAGTAAAAGCAAATTAAATTCTTCTTTAGGGTTAACAGCTTTACTATAAATTTCAGCCAATTTGGATGTCTCTACTCTATTGTATTGGGTTACACGATGACCATGTAGAAATATACTAAGGGTACTTATTGCAAGTCTCCTACCAAAATCTATTTCTTCTTCATCGCCATTCTCGTTTGACGGTCCTAAAATAAGGTTCGTAACTAATCCTTGTTCGCCATTATTTGTTACACCAAACCAATCATCTAAAAGCTCATAATGATAATCAACTGGCGCACCTATTAATACAAACGTTAATTCATTTAGTAAAGTAAATGCAGTATTATAAAACGCTAATAATATAGCAGTTATCGCTATGTTTTTTAATAAATTTACGCCCGTAGAAGCACCATTAGATGCTTTATCAGGATTGATTAAATATGTGATTAAAGTATAACCAACCATAAATAAAACCAATACTAATATAAGAGCTTTTATTCTGCTTATAACAGGGTTTAACCACATAGTAATAGTACTGAAATTCATACGAGACATTAATTCAAATAATTTATATGAATATGCAACAAGAGTATATACAATTCCATCCAATAATAGGAATATTATAATAAAAGGTAATGCAAGAATTTTTAAAGCGATATGGCCTATTTCTTTTCCAATATCACTCCAAAAGCCTAGTATTTGTATATATTGCATAGTTTCACTTCCTTACTATATTACTCATTATAAATTATATCATAAAAAAATATCAAATAAAAGGCTTTTATTTGATATTTTAATATTATAATTCAACGTTATGATATACATTTGAAACATCATCTAAATCATCTAGCATTTCAAGAAGTCTTTCAAATTTTTCTTTTTCTTCTCCTTCTAATTTAATAGTATCATTAGCGAAATATGATATTTCATCTATTTCAAATGTTATACCTGGAAATGCATCTTCTAAAGCTTTTTTAGCATTATTTAATTCAGATACTTCTGTATATACAACTACCATATCATCTTCTAATTCTATGTCATTGGCATCAACATCAGCATTTATTAAAGCTTCCATTACTTCGTCCTCACTATGTCCTTTAATTCCAACAACTCCTAGATGTTCATACATAAAGCTTACTGAATTTTGACCAGCCATTTTAGCTCCACATTTATTAAATACTGTTTTAACAAAACTAATTGTTCTATTAGGATTATCAGTTAAACATTTAACAATTAAATTACTTCCACCTTGTGCAAAAGCTTCATATTCAACTATATCGTAGTTTTCTCCTTCACCTTTTTTAGCTTTATCAATATTTCTATTAATAACATCTGCTGGAACTTGTTCTCTTTTTGCTTTTTCTATTACTCTTCTTAAAACATCATTTGATGCTGGATCAGGGTTAGACTTTGCAGCTTTTATTATTTCTTTTGCATATATTGAATATAATTTACTTTTTTTAGCAGCAGTAGCAGCCATAGCCTTTGCTCTTACTTCATGAGCTCTGCCCATTTAAATCACTCCTTAAATATAAAATTCTACTCATATTTTACTACAAATATATTAAAATTAAAATATTTTTATTAAAAAAGAGATTAATTATCATTAACCTCATCTAAATATTCACTTATTTCATCTTTATTTCTATTAACAAGTTCTTTAAATACTTCTTCGTATTCTTTATCATCTTCTATCATATCAATAACGTCATCTTTAATAGTTACTAATGCTACATCATGATCTTCATCTTCAGAAATTAAATATAAATAGTTTTTGCTTTTATATTCAAAGTTATCAACCACTACGTATTTATCTCCACCTTCTAAAATGATTTCTTCTCCTCTTTCGTAATTACTCATAGCATACTCCTTTCTTCAGCATCCAAGAATAATCCATACTCATCTATATAGGTTCCAAAACTTGTATTTGGTATTTCATTTCTATTTCCTTTAGTTTTAGATGCTATCATTGTAAAGCCGGTTCTTGCTTCAATTGTCTCATAATAACCTGCTTCAGCCAACTTAGCTTTTTTCCAATAATGATAATCACTACTTACTCTAGCACCTAAAGCAGCCATAGCAAGACCAACAACTGCTGCTGCTCCTACTATTACTCTATTTCTTGCTATTATTCTTTTTCTTTTTAATTTTTCTTTTTGACGTTTCTTATATGCAGCTGCTTTGGCTTCTAATTTTTCCATATATGATAATTGATCGCCTAACACATAATGTCTTGAACCATCTGCTTCTTTAATAGCAAATTGTCCATTAATAAAAGATACATTTTTCTTTATCGCATCAGGTAACTTTTCATAACGACGTTCAATATCATTAATTAATGCTGCCTTAGTGTCAATAAATTTTTCCATAATATCATCCACCTTACTATACAATAAGTATATCATTTTATTGTAAATTATACAACTTTTATACATATATATTTACATATAAAAAGATGCCCATGGCATCTAATCTATAGATTCTAAGCTTTTTACAAACTCTGTATAGTAATCATAGTTTACATATTCTTTTTTCTTTATAAACTCTTGAACATCTTCTTTAACTTGTAAAAGTATCTTGAAATCAGACTTAATATTAGCAACTTTAAATGTCATATCACCACTTTGTTTTACTCCAAATAAGTCACCTTCTCCACGCATCTCAAAGTCTTTTTCAGTAATATAGAATCCATCATTACTTTCACACATTACTTTTAATCTACTATTTCTCTTATCACCAATTAATACACAAGTTGAATCAAATGAATTTCTTCCTATTCTACCTCTTAATTGATGTAATGTTGCTAAACCAAATCTTTCAGCATCATATATAACCATCATAGTGGCATTCTTAACATCTATTCCAACTTCTATAACTGTTGTTGATATTAATACATCTATTTTTCCTTCTTTGAAATCTGACATTATTTTATCTTTATCTTGTTTAGATAATTTACCATGCATTATAGATGACTTAATATCTCCTTTATAATATAAATCTATATTTCTTTTTATTTCATTTACATTTGTTAAATCTATCGCATCAGATTCTTCAATTAAAGGGGACACTACATATACTTGATGTTTATTTTCAACTTCTTTTTTTATCATTTCATATACATCAGTTAATTCTTTTTCTGTTTTAATAATGGTATTTATTTCTTTTCTTCCATTTGGTTTAGTTTTAATATTAGAAATATCCATATCTCCATATATTGTTAATGCAAATGTTCTAGGTATAGGTGTTGCAGACATATACAATGTATCAGGAAGCATTCCTTTATTTCTAAGTGTTGATCTTTGATTAACACCAAATCTATGTTGTTCATCTGTAATAACCAATCCTAAGCTTTTAAAATTAACATTTTCACTTAATAAAGCATGAGTCCCTATTATAAAATCTATTTTTCCTTCAGATAGTTTTTCTACTATTTCATCCTTTTCTTTCTTCTTCATACTTCCAACTAACAAAGCTATTCTAATATCAGTAGATGATAATATATTTCTAATAGTTTCATAATGTTGATATGCTAATACTTCTGTAGGTGCCATTAAAGCAGTTTGATGCATTGACAAATAATTTATATATGCAGCTATAACAGACACTATTGTTTTTCCAGTACCAACATCTCCTTGAAGTAATCTATTCATTCTTCTATCAGATGTCATATCTTTATATATATCATCTATTGCTTTATTTTGATCAGCTGTTAATTCAAATGGTAAACTTCTAATAAAATCATTTATTCTATTGACGTCTACATTTCTAATATAATCTACTCTACTAGTTTTATTTATTTTTTTAAGATAATTTATTTTAAACATAAATTCAAATAATTCTTCATATTTTAATTTTAATAAAGCTTTCTTAACATCATTTTGATTATTCGGATTATGTATTAAATTAACAGCATCTCTTTTACTAATAAATTTATATTTAAGATTTAAATATTCTGGAACATAATCTATATAGTTATTAAATATTTTTAATCCTTCATTTATATATTTAGTAAGCTGTTTAGAAGTTACACCACTAGTTAAATGATATACACTTTCTATAGAACCACTTTCTATTTTATCAAACTTAATATCAGAAGCTACCACTGTATTTTTTAGAGCGTCATATTTTCCTATAACAGTTATAGTTCTTCCCGGTTTTAAATTATTCTTTAAAAATGATCTATTAAATATTATAACCGCTATCATCTTTTTATTAGACATTGCTCTAAAAGTTAATGAGGACATATTAGCTCTAAATCTTCTCATTAAAGGTACAGAATCTATTATACACTCTATAATTACATTTTGTTTATCAACACAGTTCTTAATATCATCTAATACTATTAAATTGTGTTTATATGGATAATAATTAACTAAGTCACTTATGTTATTAATATTCAAATTATGTAAATGTTCTATACTTTTAGGACCAAGTCCCTTTATTAATTTTAAATCATCCATAATAAGCCCTCCATAAAATCTCTCATATTATATCATGTTTACATAAAAATGAAAACAAAGACCTGATTATATTGAAAAAAATTTTTATTATAATTATAATTAAATTAGAGGTGAAATATATGGATATTGAACAAGTAGCAGAAGTATTAAAAAACTATGCAGAGGAAGAGGATATAAAATACATGCTTTATCCTATGGATTCTTCAAGAACACAAGATATATTAGAAAATGGTATTGAAGGATTAGATAATGAAGATAGACATGGAGGATTATTAGAAGCAAAAGAAGCATTCTTAAATGATCCAAGCGAGTATATCACTAGAGAATTTGGAACTGAACCATCATTTGATGCATTAGCAATATTGCTTAAGAATCATAGAAATGTTAGAACTGATGTAAGAGTTGATTCTATCCCAGCACATGATGTTATTGGAGTTGTTAATTTAAAATCATTAGAATTTATTGCAAACCCTCAATCAAGAGTTCCAGTAGATGAAATGACAATGTAAAAAGATTCACTTGAATCTTTTTTAATGCATTAAAAAAATTAATATTTTTTCAAAAAAAGGTTGACAAATCATCAAAAAGTAATTAGTATATAGACTTACCAATTCACTATTAGGCGAATTGGTGCTAGTATCACACTAGCCAACCCCTTTTTATTCTTTTTTCCGGACTGTCATCAGGGGGTGGCAGTCCTATTTTTATGCA
>OMST01000021.1 GCA_900313815.1 uncultured Eubacteriales bacterium | reverse complement strand
TAAATATAAATGATTATAGTGCTGCTATGAGTTACATGCCTAATGTAAAAGATGACGATAAAAGAGAATCATATGAAAAACGATTAGAAGAAGTTAAAAAATTAATAGATGAAGCTAGAAAACCAGAAGATGCTGATATAGATATTAATAATATTTATAGTTATATTATTTTTACTGGAGATTCTAGAATACAAGCATTTAATTATATTAAAGATTATTTAGGTTTTAATGGAGAAAGAGAATTTGTTTATGCTAGATACAATACTAGATATGATGAATTTTTTGAATCACATATGCAATCTGCTGAAAGTAAAGTAAGAGAAAATAAAGATAAAACATTTGCTGTAACTGCTAATTATGGTGCAAATGCTCTTAGAATGCCATCATCTTTTTGCAATAGGTATGAAACCTCTGTAAAAAGGATAGGCGTTAATAATCAATTCTATATAGTATCCGTAAACCCAGTAAATGATAATGATAGTAGATGGGCAAAAAATGATCAAATAGAAAAATTTAATGATTATATGATTAATACTTGTGTAGATAAAATTCAAAACGATGTGCCCGGTAGTCAAGTGTTCTATTGTGATGTTTATGGCTCTTTAACAATAGATGAATGGATATCAAATAATTATATTCAAGATGATGGAGTACATTATACAGATGAAGGAAATAAATATATTTATGAAAGTATTAAAAGATGCGTTGCTAAAAACGAAAGGAAAGGATAACTATGATACTCGGAATATGTGATACTCCAAAAGTAATGGAGATAATGAATATTATAGTCAAAATAATAAAAATTATTAAAATAGTTATTCCTATTATACTTTTGTTTGTATTAATGTTTAAGTTTATAAAAGCAGCAACAAGCGGAAATGATGATGCAATAGCAGTTATTAAAAAGAAAGCAATACCTAATATAATAACTGCAGCTTTAATATTTATAGTACCAACACTTGTAAGCTTAATAATGACATTGGTTTTCCCAGATAGCGGTTTTACTAAATGTATAACTTTAACCCCTAAAGAAAATATAAATAATAAATATGTAGAAAAAATTGAGGTTCTTGTAGATAGAGCAATTGAAACCGAAAATATCAATGATTATGTAAATGCAAAATTATATTTAAATAATATAGAAGATGAAGTGCTAGTAGAAAAATATGAATCAAAATTACAAGAAGTATATGATATAATTGATTATAAACGTAAATCTAAAGGTATATATGGAGAAAATACAGGATATGGTAGTGATATAGCTACAACTCGTCAAATAGAAGAAGCTTGTAAATGGGTATTACATCCAGATGATATAAAAATAAGATTACAAACTTGTATTGATCAGCATCAATATAAAGATCCGAATGAATCACTCCCTGGTGGGGCAGTAACTATTATGACTAATGGAGTAGTTAATTATGGGGCAAGGAAAACTATAACATATAAAGAATATCAATTAGGTTTATTTGGAGGAGAAATAGACTTTAGATTTAATGCCACATTCAATAGAATGTTTGCTATTATGTATAAAGACGTAATATTAAATAGTCTTCTTTGGAGAATGATAGCTAGAGGAGATTCAACGGATTATAGTCAAGAATATACTTATACTGCCGGAAGCTGTGCTCAAAATTATAAGCAATATCTTATAGATGAAAGATATCATAGTGGAAAATATAAAGAAATCATAGATGCCGCAGTTGATTCTACAAGATATTTAATACTAGTAGATAAAGATACTGGCAATTTAACTGAAGTAAGATATAATTTAGCTTCTGGAATATTACCAGTTATGGATAAAGCATCTAAAAACAATGATATAGAAGGCATTTTAGAAGCAATGAAATCTGGGCATGATCTTGCATTTAGATATAAAACATCAGTTTTATATGATTGTAGAAATCTTTTAACAGATGAAGATATAGCTATAGAAGCGGCAAGACAGCAATTAAATATGCCAACATCAGAATAAGGGAGATAATAATGATATTAGAAATATGTAATACTCCAAAAGTAATGGAAATAATGAATATCGTAGTTAAAGTAATTGACATTATAAAAATAGTTGTTCCCATTATACTTTTATTTATATTAATATTTAAATTTATCAAAGCATCAACTGATGGTAATGATGATGCAATTGCTCAAATTAAGAAAAAAGCAATACCAAATGTAATAGCAGCAGCATTAATATTTATAATACCGACAGCTATTAATTTAATAGTGACTCTTGCATTTCCAGATAGTGGTTTTGCAAGATGTATAAAAATAACTCCTAAAGAAGAAATAGATAAGATATATGTTACAAAAATGCAATCACTTGTAGATAAAGCTGTTGAATCTGAAGATATAACTGATTATATTACTGCTAAAAATTATTTAGTAAATATAGATGATAAAGATTTATATAATGAATATGATGCTAGGTTAGAAGAAGTAAAAGAAATAATTGATGATACTCGTAAAGCTCTTCAATTATTTGGAGAAAATACTGGATATGGTAGTGAAGTTGCAACAACAGAACATATATTGGTAGCATGTAAGTGGGTACTTCATCCAGATGATATTAAAATTAGATTATATGAATGCGTTAATCCTGAGCATCAACATGCAGACCCTAATGCAGCATTGCCAGGCGGAGCAATAAGCGTTACCATACGTGACCAACCAACATATAAAGCGCGTAAAACAATTACTTTTAGAGAATATCAATTTGGTTTATTCGGTGGTGAAATAGACTTTAGATTTAATGCTACATTCAATAGAATGTTTGCTATTCTATATCGAAATGAAATTCTTGCTAGTAAAGTATGGAGAATCATTAATAATCCTTCAATTGGAGAAATGGAAGAGCAACCATATGAAAATGGAAGTTGTACACAAAACTATAGACAAAATCTTTTAGATGAAAGATATTATAGTGGAAAATATGCTGATATTATTGATGATGCAGTTAAATCAACTCAATATATTATTCTTATTGATACTGATACAGGTAAAGTAACTGATAGTATGTATAATACAAAATCAGGTATCGTTCCAGTTATGGAGAAAGCCTCTAAAAGTTATGATATAGATGGTATATTAGAAGCAATAAAGAGTGGTCATACACTTGCTCACAGATATAAAACAGCTACTTTGTATGATTGTAGAAATGTACTTACCGAAGATGATATAACAATTGAAGCAGAAAGAAATGGTTTGAAATATCATAAAAAAACAAAAAAATAAAATATCTATCTAAATAGATATTTTTATTTGCCATTTTAATTAAAAGCAATTATAATAAATGATATGGAAAGAAAAGATGTAAAACTTGAAGATGTAAGCCCTATGATGAGGGAATATTTAAAAACCAAGAGTGAATATGAGGGCATAATTCTATTTTATAGATTAGGTGATTTCTATGAAATGTTTTTTGATGATGCTATAACAGCATCTCATGAACTAGAATTAACGCTTACCGGAAAACAATGTGGACTTCCGGAGAGAGTGCCTATGTGTGGAGTTCCTCATCATGCTAAAAACATTTATTTACAAAAATTAATAGATAAAGGATATAAAGTTGCTATTTGTGAACAAATGGAAGATCCTAAAACAGCAAAAGGAATTGTTAAAAGAGAAGTTATTCAAATAGTTAGTCCTGGGACACTTACTAGTACTGAAATAGTACCTGAAAATGAATTTAATTTTATAGCAAGTATATCAGATTACAATTATACTTATGTTTTATCATATGCTGATTTATTAAGTGGAAAAGTATATTCAACATATATAGAATATGATAAAGAGAAACTAATTAGTCATTTAGTTAATTTAAGTATTAAAGAAATAGTTGTGAAAGATAATTTTGATGTATCTTTAATACATACTTTAAAAACAAATTATAATATTTTTGTATCATATTATAATAATGATAATGAATATAAAACAAAGAATGTATTTGAAGGAATAGATGATTCTAAAATAATAGCGACTACATCACTAGTATTAAATTATTTATCTAATTCATTAAAACAAGATCTAAGTCATTTTCAAAATGTAGAAATAATAGAGAATAAATTATTCTTAGAATTAAATAAAGAATGTATTAAGAATTTAGAATTAGTAGAAACTATACGTAATAAAGATAGACAAAATAGTTTATTAGGTTTCCTAGATAAAACTAAAACTGCTATGGGAAGTAGACTTTTAAAAAGCTATATAATTAGTCCATCTATAGATAAAAAAGAAATTACTAGAAGACAAAATTTAGTAGAAAAACTTATAGATAAATTTTTGCTTAAAAGTGAATTAAAATCATTATTATATGAAGTATATGATTTAGAAAGATTAACTGGTAAAGTAGCATGTTCTACATTAACACCTAGAGACTTATTACAATTAAAAACAAGTATTAAAGTAATACCTGATATTAATAATATATTAGTAGATTTGGAAGAAGAAAAACTTGAAACATTTGATAAATTATATACTTTATTAGAGTCATCTATTCGAGAAGATGCTCCACTTACTATAAAAGAAGGTGGAATAATTAAAGAAGGATATTCTAAAGAAATAGATGAACTTAGAAGTATTAAAAGTGGTGGTAAAGATTTTATATCTAACTTTGAAAAAGAAGAAAAAGAAAGAACTGGTATTAAAGGATTAAAAGTTGGATATAATAAAGTGTTTGGATACTTTATCGAAATACCTAAGGGACAGGTAAAAGATGTTAAAGAAGAATATCAATATGATAGAAAACAAACACTTTCAAATTGTGAAAGATATATAACACCATTATTAAAAGAAAAAGAAAACTTAATATTAAATGCTGAAGAAAGCTTAAATAATTTAGAATATGATGAATTTTGTAAAATAAAAGAAGAAATTAAAAAATATATTTCATCACTACAAAAAGTATCATCTAAAATAGCTTTCTATGATGTAATGCAATCATTTGCTACTACTGCAGAAGAAAACAATTTTATTAAGCCAACTATTAATGAAGATAATATTGTTGAAATAATAGGTGGACGTCATCCGGTAGTAGAAAGTGTTATTGAAGGAGAATATATTGATAATGATGTAATAATGGATAAATGGACTAATATTCTTATTATTACTGGGCCTAATATGAGTGGTAAATCAACATATATGAGAGAATTTGGTATTATAGCAATACTTAATCAAATAGGATCTTATGTACCTGCTACTAAATGTAATATACCTATATTTGATAAAATATTTACTAGAATAGGTGCCTCTGATGATTTAGTAGGTGGAGAAAGTACATTTATGGTAGAAATGAAAGAAAGCGCTAATGCGCTTAAAAATGCTACTAAAAATAGTTTAATATTGTTTGACGAACTTGGAAGAGGAACTAGTACATATGATGGTATGGCTTTAGCAGGTTCAATAATAGAATATATTGCAAATACTATTAAATGTAAAACATTATTCTCAACACATTACCATGAACTTACAGATATGGAACACGAATTTGAAGGTATTAAAAATGTTCATGTGTCAATTAGTGAAAAAGAAGGAGATATTACTTTCTTACATAAAGTATTAGATGGAGCAGTAGATAAGAGTTATGGTATCAATGTGGCAAAACTTGCTGATTTACCAAACAATGTTTTAAAAAGAGCTAATGAATTATTAAGTGAATATGAAAGTAAAAATGAAACTAAAGATAAAAAAGTTAAACAATTTGAACTTAATTTAGTAGAAAATAATGATGAATTAAGAGAATATATTAGAACAATTAATCCATTAGAAATTACTCCTATAGAAGCATTAACTATATTAGATAAAATTAAAAAGATGAGTGATAAATAGTTGATTAATAATAATAAAATATTATATAATTAGTTTGATAAACGGAGGTGTTTATATGATAGATGAAACTGAAATTAAAAATAAGATGAATAAAGTTATTGAAACTCTTGAAAGTAGATTTACTACTATTAGAGCAGGTAGAGCTAATCCAAATATTTTACATGGTATAATGGTTGATTATTATGGAGTAGCAACTCCAATTCAATCATTAGCTACTATATCTATTCCAGAAGCAAGAGTTTTAGCTATCAAACCATTTGATAGATCATCTTTAAAAAATATAGAAAAAGCAATATATGAAGCTAATTTAGGTATCGCACCTACTAATAATGGTGAAGTTATAATGTTAACTGTACCAGAATTAACTGGTGAAACAAGACGTGAATATGTTAAACAAGCTAGTACTATGGCTGAAGAAGCAAGAATTGCTCTTAGAAATATTAGACAAGATGAAAATAATAAAATTAAAAAGAGTGAAGAACTTACAGAAGATGAAAGAGATATGTGCTTAGAAATAGTACAAGAATTAATTGATAAATTTAATAAAACAGTTGATGAAAAATTCAAAGAAAAAGAAACAGAACTTACTAGCATATAGTAAGTTTTATTTTACTTAAAAATTATATAAAGAATGTTATATAATATATATGAATGTAAAATTAAAATAAAAAATTGATAAAAAATACAAAAATGATATAATTATAATAGGTGATAATATGAAGAGAAAAGGATTCACATTAGTAGAACTACTTGCTGTAATAGCAATATTAGCAATCTTAGTAATAATGGCACTTCCTGCAGTACTAAGAATGTTTAATAATGCAAGAAGAGATTCATTTACAAATGAAGTAAATACAGTAATAAGAACAGCAAGACAACAATACTTATTAAGTGGCGGTACTGAAACCACTTGGACAAATGCAGAAGGAAGTACTAAGTCATTAGAATTAACAGGCAATAGTAATCTTAAATACTATATAAAAATGAATAATGAAGGAAAGATAACAAAATTACAAGTTACAAATGGAGATTTTCAATACAATGTAACTAATAATGCAGGAATAGATGTTGCGTCTAGTTTTGATGTAGAAGAAGTAACTAGTGAAAATGAACTTGTAATAAATTCCGATATATTTAAAAATTATATTTATTCCATTAGCAGTAATACTTATGACGGATTTTATTATATTCCTGATAGTGAGATAGTATATCACGATTATAATACTGCAATAAATGAAACTGGTTATAATATTTTTATTAGACGTGAAATTGAAGAAGGAAATTATGAAAGATGGTGCTTTATATCTGAAACTATGAATTCATGTAATAAAGCTATGAGCTATGCTACAGAGAGTGAATGTAATACTAGCGCTGTATCATGGTTGGGAACAAATAAAACGTATACGTGTAGTACAGAAACATTTCATATGCATATAATTGAATCGGATGTAGGCTTTAAATTGAATAATCATATATATTATTTAAAACATGGGACTGAGTTTTATGATGATAACAAATCGATTGTTTTAAATGCTTTTGGCAGTGAAAATTGTACTGGAGATATAGCTATGTCAAAAACCAGGACAAATCTTATGAATATACTTGGCATACAAAATGTTAATGCTGCTGTTGCAGTACCCAGATTGACCTGCAGTATTGGAAATATAACTATTGTATTATATGATCGTGGACCTACGGAATTCGATGGTGGGTTTCATTGCCAGTGGAATATTTGTGATTAGTAATATAATAATTAAAAGCATTTTTAAAAAATGCTTTTTATATTGTTAAAAAAATGATATAATTTTATTAGATTTTGGAGGATATTATGAAACTTACAAGAACAGAAGCAAGAGAAAAAATAATGATTATTTTATATCAAATTGATCTATATAAAAAAG
>OMST01000047.1 GCA_900313815.1 uncultured Eubacteriales bacterium | reverse complement strand
TGGATCAACAGCACTAGGATCAGAAAGTTTTGATATAAAATTAGATACAACATTAAGTGGAATAGTAGAGACAATATATGGAGTATCGGATAAAATACCTAATCCTACACCTAATCCTACACCATCAAGTAGTTCAACAAGTTCATCAAGTAGTTCAACAAAGCCATCCAGTAGTTCCTCATCAAAGAAATCATCCTCAAGTAAAAAGTCAAGTTCATCATCGTCTTCAAGTAAAAAATCGTCATTTGCAGTTCAAGCGTGTAGATGTAAAGGAGAGCCTTATACTGAAGCTGGAATATGTGAATATAGGGGTAAAGTAAAGGGATGGACTTATGATCAGTATGGTACATTGTGTGGCTATCCTGGATGCTGTCAATAATAAAAGAAAGTAGTAATACTTTCTTTTTATTATAATTGACTTTTTGTATCAAACATGATATAATATATAACGTTATTAAGAGTAATAGGGGGTTTTATTATGATTAGTAGAAAAGAATTACAATATGTAAATAAAAAGATAGGAAATGTTCCATATCCTGGTGATGATTATGCTGAGCAAGTTATGGCTGAATTAAAAGAAGCTTATAATTTATTTAATGCTCAATATAATGGAAAATCTTATAATATGATTTTAAGTAATGGACAAGAATTCCCATTTTCAATAATGGATAAAAACTTATGTCATATGTTAGGTATTGATGGAAAATCCATGTTTAATAGTGATTATGGTTTAGCTGCTGCATCTAGAGTATTGGGAGTTGATCACTATGTACCAACGTTTGAAGTGTTGCAAAGAATAATAGATAATTCAGATGCTGTTATAGCTAATGAAAAAAAAGAGGGAACGTATAAATTCCTAAATTTCTATAAAACTATGATTAAATGTGCTATATTTAAGAAAATGACTACATTTAAAGATTTTAATTTTGGTTTTATTAATTTTGATAAGGCAAAATATGATCAAAATACTACTAGTTCATATTATTCACCAAATTCAACATCATATATATTTATGCCTAGTGAAGAAGTATTAATACCATATTTTATGGTTGGTTTTGTTCAAGATAATTATTCTGAATTTCATGTTCCAGAAACAGTTATTGCTCCTGAAGATTATTATAATTTCTTTATAGAGCAAGAATTATTATTACCATTACAAGTATTAATTGATGATAATGATCACTTTACTAAATGGGTTGCTTCTCCAGAAGAATTATTAAAACTAATAAATAGATATGAAAATATTATTGCTAAACATAATACTCGTTCTAAGATAAACATATATGAAGCATATAAGTTAGCATTAACTCAATTAGCTTCACAAGGAAATCAAAGAAAATTAACAATGTAAAATGAGACAAAAGTCTCATTTTATTTTTATAATTAATATGTTATTATATATAGTAGGAGAGTACTTATGATAAGATCAATAGTATTATTAGTTATATCATTATTACCAGGATTCTTATTAGCTAGGTATTTATATAATAAAGATAAAGAAAAAGAACCTATGGGGCTTTTAATTAAGCTCTTTTGTGGTGGGATTATTGCTTGTTTAATGGTTCTTATTGTTAGCTCAATATTAGAAATTTTATCTATTTCTGGTGGTGATACTAATGAAATGTCTTTAACTGAATTAGCATTTGAAGCATTTATATGCATAGCATTTGTAGAAGAGTTTTGCAAATGGATAATAGTATATAAATATTCATATAATCATGTTGAATTTGATGAATTCTATGATATGATTATTTACTCTGCATTTGTTTCTTTAGGATTTGCTTGCTTTGAAAATATATTTTATGTTTATGAAGGTGGAATATCCACAGGTATTATAAGAGGAGTTTTAGCGGTTCCTGGACACGCATGTGACGCAATATTTATGGGATATTATCTGGGGCTTTCTAAGATATGCGATATAGAAAAAAATAAAATTGGTAAAACAAGAAATATAATTTTAAGTATATTAATACCAATGTTATTACATGGTGCATATGATTATTTCTTAATGTCAAATAGTCTATTAATGTTTATAGCATTTGTTATATTTATAATTCTTTTATATATATTTTCGATTATAAAAGTAAAACATGTAGTATCTTCTGATAAAAAAATAATTAATAGAGATTATCATTGCCATGATTGTGGTAATTTAGTTGCTGGTAATTATTGTACAAATTGTGGAAAGAAGAAAGAGTGATAGATTTATAGCATTTCATTATTTTCTTGTTATATAATATATATAATGATAAAATACATATGGATGTTATAAATCTTTTTATGTGTCTAAGAGGAGGTGACATTATGTTTAAGTTGGTATCTAAATATACGCCTAGTGGGGATCAACCACAAGCTATTGATGAACTTGTAAAAGGTATTAAAGATGGTAAAAAAGATCAAGTTTTACTAGGAGCAACTGGCACCGGAAAAACTTTTACAATGGCAAATGTTATTGAAAGAGTTAATAAACCAACTCTTGTTTTAGCACATAATAAAACTCTTGCTGGACAGTTATATGCTGAGTTTAAAGAATTATTTCCTGAAAATAAAGTTGAATATTTTGTTTCATATTATGATTATTATCAACCAGAAGCATATGTTCCTTCCAAAGATTTATATATAGAAAAAGATTCATCAATCAATGATGAAATTGATGAACTTAGACATGCTGCATGTAGCGCCATTATAAATAGAAGAGATACAATTATAGTATCTAGTGTTTCATGTATATATAATATTGGAGAAAAAGAGGAATATATTAATAAAATGCTTAATTTAAGCATTGGAGATAATATAGATAGGGATCTAATATTAGAAAAACTAGTAGGTATGCAGTATGAAAGAAATGAATTGGATTTTAAGCGTGGTACGTTTAGAGTTAAAGGTGACACTATAGAATTAATACCAATTGGAGAAAAGAAAAGTGGTATTAGAATAGAAATGTTCGGGGATGAAATAGATAAAATAAGTTTATTTGATCCTCTTACTGGTAAAGTAAATTCTAATGTTAAAACAATTAATATTTTTCCAGCAAGTTTATTCGTAACAAGCGATGAAAAATTATTAGAAGCTACTAAAAGAATAGAAGAAGAACTTAACGATAGACTTAAAGTATTACATGATAATGGTAAATTATTAGAAGAACAAAGGCTTAAAGAAAGAACATTATATGATTTAGAAATGCTTAAGGAAACTGGATTTTGTCATGGCATAGAGAATTATAGTAGACATTTATCATTAAGAGAAGAGGGTGAAACCCCAACCACTTTAATTGATTTCTTTCCAGATGATTTCTTGCTTATAATTGATGAAAGCCATGTTACATTACCTCAAGTTAGAGGAATGTATAATGGAGATCATATGAGAAAGCAAACCCTAGTTGATTATGGTTTTAGATTACCATCAGCTATGGATAATAGACCACTAAAATTCGATGAATTTAGAAGTAAATTAAATCAAACTATATATGTTTCGGCTACTCCTGGTGATTATGAATTATCTCTTGTAGATAAACCAGTAGAACAAATAATAAGACCAACTGGTTTATTAGATCCAGAAGTTGAAGTTAGAAGTACTAAGAATCAAATAGATAATATTATTGAAGAAATAAATAAACGTATAGAAAAAAATGAAAGAGTATTAATAACAACATTAACTATACGTATGAGTGAAGAATTAACTTCTTATTTGAAAGAATTAGGATATAAAGTTACATATTTACATAATGAAATTAAAACATTAGAGCGTTTAAATATAATACGTAATCTAAGGCTTGGAAAAATAGATATAATAGTGGGAATTAATTTATTACGTGAAGGAATAGATATTCCAGAAGTATCTTTAATATGTATAATGGATGCTGATAAACAAGGATTCTTACGTAGTGATAGAAGTTTAATTCAAACTATAGGAAGAGCAGCTCGTAATGAAAATGGTAAAGTTATCATGTATGCTGATTATGTAAGTGAAGCTATGAAGATAGCTATTGATGAAACTAATAGACGTAGAAGTATTCAAGAAAAATATAATACTGAACATAATATTATTCCTAAAACAATTATTAAAGAAATTAGAGATGCTATTACAAATGAAGTTGAAGAACAAAAAATAGAAAAGAAAGAATATTCTAAGAAAGAATTAAACAATATGATTATAAGATTAGAAACCGAAATGAAAGAAGCAGCTTCTAGATTAGACTTTGAAAGAGCTACTGAACTTAGAGATATTATATTCGAACTTAAAGATTTAAATTAATATTTAAATCTTTTTTGTTTTATGATAGAATTATCATAGGAAGTAGGATATGAAAAAGAATAATAATATAATAAATTATTGGTCATTAGTATTATTTTTTGCATTAGGATATTTATTTGGATTTCTTTTGGTTGGAATATTTTCATATCCTTTAGTTAAATTCGATAATAAATACTTAGAAGATGCAATGAAGCATGGAATGATATGTGGTTTTGCAGTAAGTATTATCATTATAATATTATTATCTATTTGATTCATTTGTAATTTATACTGAAATGTTATATCATATTGAATTGAGGTGGGGATATGGAAAACAATAAAGAAAGATTATTAAATGATGCTAGATTATGTAGAAGAGCTATTAAATTAGAAAAAAGATTAGAAGAATTAAAAGTAAAAAGAGAAGATGCTCAAAATGTATTTGGGGGATCTTTTATAGGAGCAACTTTTTATGGACTTGGAAGTGCAGCATTATTTTTATGTAATCAACCAAATATAAGTGCTGCTTGTGGAATAGTATTTATTGGCTTAAGTGGAATATCTACATATTATGGAATTAAAGAAGCAGTATTAACTGATGATTTATCAAAGAAAGAAAAAGAATTAAAATTATTGTATAGTGAATATGAAAAGTAGAATTTATTATATTAATAAATTCTTTTTTTTGATATAATATGTTTCGGAGTTGAGTTGTATGAAAACACCTAATATGATTAATGCTAAAAATAGACATTCTAATCAAATAAAATATACTAAATATAATATAGATTTAGGTAATTTTGGCAAAGGTAAAAAATTCTTTGTAAGAACTTATGGATGTCAAATGAATGAACATGATTCTGAAAAGATAAAAGGAATGCTTACTAGTGTAGGATTTGAATATACAGATGATATTAATGATGCAGATGTTATTATATTAAATACTTGTGCCATAAGAGAAAATGCACATGATAAAGTATTTGGCTTTTTAGGTGTTTTAAAGCATATGAAACAAAGTAAAAATATTATAGTTGGTATATGTGGATGTATGGCTCAAGAAGAAGTAGTAATTAATGAAATATTAAATAAATATAAACAAGTAGATTTTGTATGTGGAACTCATAACTTAGATAATATACTTTCGATATTAAAGGAACAAATAGATACAAAAAAACGTCAAATAGAAGTATTAAGTTATGAGGGTGATGTAGTAGAAAATGTACCTGTACTAAGAGATAGCATATATAGTGCATGGGTAGATATAATATATGGTTGTGATAAATTCTGTACATATTGTATTGTTCCTTATACAAGAGGGATGCAAAGAAGTAGGTACCATGAAGATATCGTTAATGAAGTAAAAGAGCTAGTTAAAAAAGGCTATAAAGAAGTAACATTGCTTGGTCAAAATGTTAATGCATATGGAAAAGATATATATGAAGATTATACTCTTGCAAATTTACTTTCAGATGTTGCTGATACAGGTATAGAAAGACTTAGATTTGTAACATCGCACCCATGGGATTTCACTGATGAAATGGTTGATGTAATAGCTAAAAGAGATAATATAATGCCTTATATACATTTACCACTTCAATCAGGAAGTAATAAGATATTAAAATTAATGAATAGACGTTATACAAAAGAAGAATATTTAAAGCTATATCATCAAATTAGAGAAAAAGTTAAAGATTCTAGTATTACTACAGATATAATAGTAGGTTTTCCAGGAGAAACAGAAGAAGATTTTGAAGAAACTCTAGATGTTGTAAATGAATGTAAGTTTGACGGAGCCTTTACATTTGCATATAGTCCTCGTGAAAATACTCCGGCTGCTAGAATGAAAGATAGTATACCAGAAGAAGTTAAAATGGATAGATTACATAGATTAAATGAAGTTGTTAATAAATATAGTAATGAAGCTAATCAAAAATTACTTAATAAAACAGTTAAATGCTTAGTAACTGGGATAAGTGAAAAAGATGAAGATAAAGTATGTGGATATACTGAAAATATGAAGTTAGTTAATATAGCTGGAGATAAATCTTTAATAGGCAAAATAGTTAATGTTAAAATTATTGAAGCTAAAAGTTTCTCATTAGATGGAGAATATATTAAATAAGAGGTGTATACCTCTTTTTATTTTGCAAAAGTAGTAGTATAATTATACATGAAAATAGGGTGATAATATTATGACAAAAGCATTTAAGTTTTTCTTTGTTGTGTTAATATTAATATTTATGACT